>DASUMF010000495.1:0-2267 GCA_036277835.1 Acidimicrobiia bacterium | reverse complement strand
GACCGCGGCGACCCGGTCGAGGGACGCGGGCGGCTCGATGGTGTCGAGGCGAGGGTGCGCGGTGGCGACCACGGGCGCAGAGCCTAAAGCGCTCGGCTCCGGGTGCCGATCCTTCGGGAACATCGTCGATGGAGGGGCATGCACGTGGGATCGAACCGAGTTCGCCGGCTCCTCGTGGGCGGCGCGCTGGTCGTCGCCATCGCGGGCGCGTCGGGGACCGCAGTGCTGTTCAGCGGCGGTGATTCGCCGCGCGACGAGGTCTCCGCGGGAGGCGCATCGAGCTCCCCGCACCGGTCGTCGACCACCACCAGCACGAGCAGCACGACCACGTCGACGACCACCACCACGACCGCGCCGCCGGTCGAGCCCGCGGCGCCCGCACCGGAACCGGCGCCCGCACCGGCTCCCGCTCCCGCGCCGGAGCCGGCGCCCGCGCCCGCCGCGGCTCCCGTGTGCAGTGGTGGGGCCGGTGGAACGGCAGGTGCGGTCCTCGCGGCGATGAACGGTGACCGTGGCGCGAGCGGGCTCGGGTCGCTCTGTTGGAACTCGCAGCTCGGTGGGATCGCGCAGAGCTGGGCGCAGTGGATGGCCAACAACCAGTCGCTCTCGCACCAGGATCTCAACTCGGTCCTCGCGGGCACGTCGTTCTCGACGATGGGTGAGAACCTCCTCGTCGGCCCTGCGGGGATGGATGCAGGCCAGATGGAAGCCGCGTGGATGGGCTCGGGCGCGCACCGTGCGAACATCCTCGGCCCGTTCTCGGCCGCGGGTGTCGGCATCGCGCAGAGCGCCGACGGTCAATGGTGGATCGCGGTGGAGTTCGGCGGCTGAGGCGAGCTTGCTAGCGTCCGCCGCATGGCGGATCTGGGGTTCGACGGCCGGGTTGCGATCGTCACCGGCGCAGGTGGTGGTCTCGGACGTGAGCACGCGCTGCTCCTCGCCGCGCGCGGTGCACTCGTCGTCGTCAACGACGTCGGCGGCGCGCTCGACGGCAGCGGCACCAGTGCGACCCCCGCCGAGCAGACGGCTGCGGAGATCGTCGCCGCCGGCGGCGAGGCCGTGGTCGACACCAACTCGGTGGCGACGCCCGAGGGCGGGGAGGCGATCGTCCAGTCCGCCGTCGACGCGTTCGGGCACGTCGACATCGTCGTGAACAACGCCGGCATCCTGCGCGACAAGGCGTTCCACAACATGACCGACGACCTCGTGCAGGCGGTGTTCGACGTGCACCTCAGGGGCGCGTTCAACGTCACCCGCCCTGCGTGGCGGCTCATGCGCGAGCAGAACTACGGCCGGGTCGTGAACACCACGTCGACCGCCGGCCTGTTGGGCAACTTCGGGCAGGCCAACTACTCGGCCGCCAAGTCGGGGCTGGTCGGCTTCACCCGCGTGCTCGCGATCGAGGGCGAGCGCCACAACATCAAGGCGAACCTGATCTCGCCGATCGCCCGCACACGCATGACCGAGGAGGTCCTCGGCACGCTCGTGGAGCTGGTCGATCCGGCGCAGGTGTCGCCCGTGGTCGCATGGCTCGCCCACGAGGAGTGCCCGGTCACGGGGAACATCTACTCGGTCGGCGGCGGGCGCGTCTCACGGTTCTTCATCGGGCTCACTCCGGGCTACGTGAACCGCGACCTGAGCGTCGAGGACGTCCGCGACCACTTCGACGAGATCAACGATCCCGAGGGGTACGTGATCCTGGAGTCGGCCGTGCACGAGCTCCGCCTGCTCGCGGCGGCGCTGCGGTAGCTTCCGGCACGGTCCGCATGGCGTGCGGACGAGGCGCGGAGGGGGTTCCGGCATGAGCAGCACCCAGATGACGTTCGTGGTCGACGAGGACGAGGTACGCAGGGCGTACGCCGATCACTGGTGGTTCTTCCTCGTCGCCGGGCTGCTCTGGTTGATCTTCGGCTTCATGGTGCTGTCGTTGCGGCCGGCGTCGATCGCAGCGCTCGTGATCCTGATCTCGATCGGGTTCTTCCTGGGCGCGCTCACGCAGTTCGTGCTCGCCGCGGTGTCGTCGGGCGGCTGGCGGGTGCTCGCGATCATCGGCGGGGTGCTGGCGATCGCGGCGGGAATCGCGGCGCTCGTGTGGCCGGGCCCGACGCTGGTGGTCGTGTCGATCTTCGTGGCGTGGTACCTGCTCGTACGTGGCGCGTTCGACGTGGCCATCTCGCTGTCGCACACGCACGTGCGGGGATGGTGGATGGGGCTCGTGGCGGGGATCATCGCGATCGGGCTGGGCGCGTGGGCGATCGGCAACCCCG
>DASUMF010000494.1:0-3107 GCA_036277835.1 Acidimicrobiia bacterium | reverse complement strand
TCCGCGAACCCGCCGAGCTCGGCGAACTCCTCCGGCGACCACCAGCGCGCCACGGGGAGGTGACGCGGTGAGGGTCGGAGGTACTGGCCCAGGGTGAGGATGTCGACGCCGACGTTGCGGAGGTCGGCGATCGCGCCACGGACCTCGTCGGCCGTCTCCCCCATCCCCAGGATGATCCCCGACTTCGTGACCAGCCCGGCGTCCTTCGCGTGCGCCAGCAGCGCGAGCGACCGGAAGTACGCGGCCGACGGGCGGGCGGCACGCTGCAACCGGGCCACCGTCTCGAGGTTGTGGTTCAACACGTCGGGGCGCGCCGCGAACATCACGCCGAGCGCGGCGGCGTCGCCTTTGCAGTCGGGGACGAGCACCTCGATGCGCGTGCGCGGCGCGCGTTCGCGGACCGCCGCGATGGTGGCAGCGAACCCGCTCGCGCCACCGTCGGCGACGTCGTCGCGGGCAACGCTGGTGATGACCGCGTGCTCGAGCCCGAGCGTCGCGATCGCGTCGGCGACGCGGGCGGGCTCGTCGGGATCGAGCGCGAGGGGCTTGCGGGTGTCGACCAGGCAGAACCCGCACGCGCGGGTGCAGCGGTCGCCGAGGATCATGAACGTCGCGGTGCCGTCGGCCCAGCACTCGTAGATGTTCGGGCAGCCGGCTTCCTCGCAAACGGTGTGGAGGTCGAGGCCGCGCACCAGGCGCTTCGTCTCCCGATACCCCGGGCCGAGGTCGGCGCGCACGCGCATCCAGTCGGGTCGACGCTCCGCGGCTTCCGCGACGACGCCCGCCTCGGCCAGGCGACCGAGCAGACGCACCGGTGCGCCCGGCGAGGGCGCGGGGCCCGCCGCCGCAGGTGCCACACGGTCGGGTGAGGTCTGCACGCCGCTGAGCGCGTCGAGCGTGAACGCGCTGAGCTGGTCGCGGTGCTCGCGCCACACGACGTCCTGGCGCTCCACCTCGGCCTCGGGCCACCCGAACTGCCGCGTCGCGTGGGCGACCACCGCATCGACCACGGCATGCATCTCGGGCACGATCTCGTGCGTGGCCGCGAGCTCGCGGGCCATCGAGGTGACGCCGCGGTCGGTGATGCCGCAGGGCACGATGTGCTCGAACATCGAGAGGTCGGGATCGACGTTGAGCGCGAACCCGTGCCGGGTGCGGCCGCGTGCGACCCGCACGCCGACGGCCGCGATCTTCGCGTCGCCGACCCACACGCCCGGATACTTCTCCTCGCGATGGGCGTCGATGCCGAAGTCGGCGAGCGCGTCGATCAGGAGCGCTTCCATGCGCCGCACGTGCGCCACCACGTCGCGCAT
Source organism: Acidimicrobiia bacterium (assembly GCA_036277835.1). Taxonomy (GTDB): domain Bacteria; phylum Actinomycetota; class Acidimicrobiia; order IMCC26256; family DASPTH01; genus DASUMF01. The sequence continues at coordinate 1,794 of DASUMF010000494.1, read as the reverse complement.
GCCGGCGCGCCACTCGGGAAGGGTGACGATCGGGTACCCGACGAGTTGTCCGGGCCCGTGGTACGTGACGTCGCCGCCACGGTCGGTGCGCACGAGCTCGGCCCCCACGCTCGCCGGCGGCACCAGCACGTGAGCTGGATCGGCGTTCGTGCCCAGCGTGTACACGTGGGGGTGCTCGAGCAGCAGGAGGTAGTCGTCGGCCGCGCGCGCGTGGAGTGCGCGCTGGAGCACGTCGCCCTCGGCGTAGGGGACGCGCCCCAGCCAACGGACGCGTCGCATCAGTCGAGCTCGGCTTCCCAGTCGCGCTGTTCGAGGACTTCCTTCATGGCCCGGAGGAACCCGGCCGCGTACGCGCCGTCGAACGCGCGGTGATCCCAGGTGAGCGCGAGGATGCCGGTGTGGTGGATGGCCACCGCGTCGCCACCCGCGCCCGACACGACCACGGGCCGCTTCTTCACCCCGTCGGTCGAGAGGATCGCCACCTGCGGCTGGTTGATGATCGGCAGCGTCATGAAGGTGCCGAACGGGCCGGGGTTGGTGATCGTGAACGTGCCGCCGAGGACGTCGTCGGGCATCAGCTGACGGCTGCGCGCACGCGCCGCGAGGTCGTGGATCTCACGCGCGATGAGCCGCAGCCGCTTGCCGTCGGCATCCTTGATCACCGGCGCGACGAGCCCGTTGAAGTCGAGGTCGACCGCGATCGAGAGGTGCACGTCGTGGTGCACGACGAGCGAGTCGTCGCCGACGCTGGCGTTGATGCGCGGGAAGTCGTTCACGGTGTCGCAGAACGCACGGGCGATGAACGGGAGGTACGTGAGCGAGAAGCCCTCGTTCGCCTTCCACTCGTCGCGGTGCGCCGCACGCGCGCGTTCGACCTGCTCGAAGTCGACCTCGACCGACGTGTACACGTGCGCGCTCGTGGCGAGCGATCGCACCATGTGCTCGGCGGTGCGGCGCCGGATGTTGTCGAACGGCACGATCTCGTCGCGCGCCGCCCGTGCACCCGGTGCACCTTGCGCGGGTGCGGGTGCGGGTGCGACCTGCTGCGGCGCGGCCGCTGCGGGTGCGCTGGGAGCGACGGGCGCCGGGGGCGCCGCGGGGACGGGTGCGGGAGCGGCGGCGGGGGCGGGAGCGGCGGCGGGGGCAGCGGCGGGGGCGGGTGCGTCGAGCACGTCCTTGCGGGTCAGGCGCCCGCCCGGACCGGTGCCGACGATCGTCGACGGATCGAGGCCCCGCTCGGTGACCAGCCGGCGCACGATCGGCGACGTGAGCGCCAGGGCCGCGGCATCCGCCGCAGGCTCCGCTGCCGCCGCGGCGGGTGCCGGCTCGGGCTCTGGTGCCGGAGCCGGAGCCGCAGGAGCCGGTGCCGGCGCGGGAGCCGCTGCGACCTGCTCGGCGACGGCCGGGGCCGGTGCTGGGGCCTGAGCAGGAGCGGGTGCGGGTGCTGGCGGAACGGGCGGCGCGGGCGCCGTCTCCACCGGCGCCGCTGCCGGTTGCACCGCTGTGGGCGCGGCCGGGGGAGGCGTTCCGACCGGCGCGGCACCGGCGTCGGCGAGCACCGCGAGGCGCGTGCCGACCTCGACCGTGTCGCCCTCGGGCACGAGGATCTCGCTCACGACACCCGCGCTCGGCGCGGGCACCTCGGAGTCGACCTTGTCCGTGGAGACCTCGAAGAGCGGCTCGTCCTCGGTGACGGTGTCTCCCACCGACTTGAACCATCGGGTGATGGTGCCCTCGGTGACGGACTCCCCCAGCTGGGGCATCACGATGTCGGCCATTCTCGGTCCCTTCGGA
>DASUMF010000493.1:0-4284 GCA_036277835.1 Acidimicrobiia bacterium | reverse complement strand
CTTCTCGTAGGGGCTCGGTGTGCCGCCGAGGCTCACGCCCATGCCTTCCGAGAGGGCGATGACTCGGGACGGGTCGTCGGCGTCGACGATGCGGGCGCGGCTGAACCCCATCGAGCGCCCGATCTTGATCGTCTCGGGATGCACCGCGATCTCGCGCACGTCGCGCGCGTCGTCGAGCACCTGCATCGATGCGATCACGGGGTTCGGCACGTAGAGGTCGTCGGCCATCCCGCCCGACTCGGGTGAGGCGATGCACAGCGGCGCGGCCATGATCCCACCCGACGCGTTGCGCATGTCGTGTCGCAGGGGCATGGTCACGGAGTCGACGCCCACATCGAGGCTCGGCGTGCGCTTGCCGAGGTAGCGGTACGTGAGGAGCGCCGTCCACTTGTGCTCGAACGCCTGCCAGTAGTCGTCGGCGTCGATCTCGCGGATGTCGATGGGTCGCTCGGCCATGGTCGCTCCCCGGTCGCGGTGGTCCGCGCAGCCTTCCGCGCCTTTGACGGATTCGTCAAGAAGTGCGTAGCGTCGCCGCGGTCTCGTCGGCGCGCATGGCACGACACGCCAACACAGGTATGGAGGACACGATGGCAGCACCGATCCGGGTCGGGATCATCGGCGTGGGGTGGGGCTCGGTCGTGCAGACACCCGCGTTCCGCGCCGTCCCCGAGTATGAGGTGGTGGCACTGTGCTCGCGGCGTCCCGAGCGCGTCGCCGAAGCGGCCGAGAAGCTCGAGATCGCGGAGACCTCCACCGACTGGCGTGAGTTCGTGCAACGCGACGACCTCGACCTCATCTCGGTGTGCACCCCGGTGGATCTCCACGCGGAGCAGACGATCGCGGCGGTGCAGGCCGGGAAGCACGTGCTGTGCGAGAAGCCGGTGGCGGTCGACGCGGCCGACGCGCAGCGCATGCTCGACGCCGCGGAGGCGGCCGGGGTCGCGCACGCGATCTGCTTCGAGAACCGCTTCGACCCGCTTCGTCTCGCGTTGCGCGACGCGATCCTCGACGGCGCGCTCGGTGATCCCTACTTCGCGCGTGCGCACACGAGCGCCGACTACTGGCACCCGACCCGCGGGCTCCAGTCGGAGTGGATGTACAAGCTCGCCGACGGCGGCGGCTACCTCATGGGCATGGCGTCGCACGACATCGACTTCGTGTGCTCGGTGTTCGGCGAGCCGGGATCGGTCTGCGCCGATGTGCGCAGCACGGTGCCCGAGCGCGAGCGGCCCGACGGGACGACGCTCACGGTCGACGCCGACGACACCTCGGTCACGCTGATGCGGATGCGCTCGGGCATGACGGCGCTCGTGAGCTGCTCGGCCGTCGCGTTCGGCGCGAACGACCGCGAGCTCGAGCTGTTCGGAAGCGACGGCCGCATCGTGGTGTCGGCCGGCGTGATGGAAGGTGGCATGTCGGTGAGCGTCCACCGGGTCGGTGAGGAGCAGGGCACGCCGCTCGAGATGAGTGCACGTGCGATCCGCAGCGGGTACGAGCTCCCGAAGCGCCGCGCCGCGGGTGCGATCCAGTCGTTGGCGCTGATGCTCGAGGACTGGCTCCCGGCGTTCGACGGGGAGGCCACGCCTGGGGTGCCCACGTTGCGCGACGGCCTGCGCGTGCAGCAGGTGATCGACGCGGCGCGCCGGAGCTCGGCCGGCGAGGGCTGGGTGACCGTGTGACACCGCGGCCGGACGCGCCGCGTCCGGCGGCCAAGCAGCGCAAGAACGCATTCGCGCTCCGCGGCGAGCAGCGCGGCCCGGCGGCGACGCACGGCCCGCGCGCGCAGCGTACGAGCGCGCTGATCATGGACACCGCACGCGACGTGTTCTTGAGCAAGGGCTACCACGGGCTGCGCATCGACGACATCGCCGACGCGGCAGGAGTGTCGCGCGCGTCGTTCTACACGTACTTCCCGTCGAAGCGCGACCTCCTGCTCGCGCTCGGCCAGCAGACCTACGAGGCCACCGAGAAGGCCTTCGACGAGATGGAGACGCTCGTCCCCGGTTGGACCCGCGATCGCACGTACGACCTCGTGCGCATCTACATGCGGCTCCTCGAGGACCACGGGGCGTTTCTCCTGGTGTGGGGACAGGCCACCTACGGCGACGACGAGCTCGCCGCGGCGGGCGTGCGGGCGCGGCTCCATGCCGGTCGCCGACTGGGCACCTTGCTGCGCCGCCTCGGCGGTCACGACGTCGTCTCCGATCCCGACCCCGCTCGACTGGGCCTCGCGCTGATCGTGATGATGGACCGGTACTGGTCGTACTGGCGGGTGAACAACTTCCCGTTCTCCGAGGACGAGGTGGTGGAGACGCTCGGGAGCATCGTCGCCGCCATGATCGACGCGGGCTGACCGGTTCGTCGCCTCGTCACGGCGTCGCGGTGACGCGCACGATCCTGCCGGTGCCCCAGTCGCCCACGAGCAGCGCGCTGTCGCTCGTGCGCAAGACCGCGACGGGATGCTCGAAGCCGCTGAGGAACGATGTCGTCGTGCCCTCGTAGCCGTCGTTCGTGGCGTGCAACGCCACGAGCTTCACCTTCCCGGTCGTCCACTCCGCGACCGCCGCGCCGGTGCCGACCGCGTCACCGAGCTCACCGCTGAGGATCGTCACGCCCGACACCGCGGCATGCTTGCCCAGCACCGCGACCGGCTCGGGCACGTCCGCGCAGGCGGCCTTCGCCTGGCCGTAGCACGCAGGAAAGCCCCACGACTGACCGTCCTCCACCCTTGCGAGCCAGTCACCTGGTGTGCGGGCTCCCAGGTCGTCGCGCTGGTTCATGGTCGCGAAGAGGTCGTCGGTGCCGGGGAAGAACGCGAGTCCCACGGCCGCGCGGATGCCGGTCGCCAGCACGCGAGCGTCGCTGCCGTCGGGGAGGAACGTGACGATCGATGCCGACCACGGTGACGACGGTGTGCACGAGTCGCACGGCGCCGACACCCCCACCACGAGCCGGCCGTCGGGCCCGACCGCGAGCCCGTTCACCTCACCCACGTCGCCGTCCCCGCCGCCGGGGGCGAGCGTGAGCACCGCATGGTGCTCGCCGAACGAGGTCCCGTCGAACGCGGCGTAGCGCTCGACCCCGCCGCGGCGCGCCACGTAGAGCGCGTCGTCGATCCAGACCAGCCCGAGCGGCGTCTCGACGTCGTCGATCACGAGCCGCGGTGCCGCGCCCGCGTCGTCGACCACGTACACCGCGTCGGCGTCGTCGGTGGAACCGACCGCAGTCGCGGCCCAGATGCGACCTTGCGCGTCTTCGGCCAACGCAGCGACGTGTCGCAAGCCCCGCGCGTTCACCGTGGCCGTGAGTCCGGCCGGTCCGGTGATCCCCACGCCGATCGACGCGCGCGACGCGCCTGCTGATGCAGTCGCGACCGTCGTGATGCACAGCGCGACGGCGATCAACGAAGCCACCGCGCACGCAGCCGTCGCGCGCAGAACGTGTCGGTGTGCGGTCGTCATGCGCGGAGTCTCGTTGCGCTCACCTGTGCGCGCGCTGAGTCGCGGTCACAGGCTCCTCTCATGACCAACCGTGTTGTCTGCGGCGACACACCGACGAGGAACGGGAGGAGGTGAATGCACAAGAAGCCATGGATGAAAACGAGTGCGATGGTGCTCGGCCTCAGCACCGCGTTGATCGGAGGTGGATCGATGGTCGCTCACGCACAGACGAGCGACTCGAGCACCTCGAGCAGCGCGGCGACCGACTCGGGCACGAGCTCGACGGCCGACTCGGGTTCGAGCTCCACGGACTCGGGCTCGGGCACGACGACCGCGCCCGCGGACTCGGGCACGGCGCCGAGCAATGGCAACTGCCCGGGTATGTGAGGCGTACCCCCACGCGGGTCCTGCCCGGTCGGACGCGATCGGGCTGGAACCGGCGCCGCACCCGCGCACCTCGCCGGCCCCGCGGCCGATCGGCCGCCGATTGGCAGACTGGAGCGGTGCCGATCAACGAACCGACACGCCGCACCCGACTCGACCGGTTGTGGCACACGCTGCGCCGCCACCGCGGACCCGCGCCCGATCTCCCGGCGTCCGACCGCTCGCGTGTGACCCACGACATCGAGGAGCTCCTCGCCGAACGCGAGACCGACGCGCAGCGCGCCGCGGCCGACCGTCTCGTCGCTCTCTACCGCGGGCTCGACGCGACCGGACGCGCGCACTTCGTCGAGCTCGTCGCCACCGACTTCGGCACCGATCCGGCCGCCGTCGATGCGGCGGCGTCCGACCTGCGCGCCGCCGCGCCAGGTGTTGCGCGCGTCCGCGCCGAGCGTGCGCTCAG
>DASUMF010000492.1:0-3322 GCA_036277835.1 Acidimicrobiia bacterium | reverse complement strand
GGCCCCGGCGTGATCACCGGTACCGAGCTGAGCCACCTCGGTGATGCCGAGGTCATCGAGCAGCTGCCGCGGCTGCACGTGTTCGGGCGGGTGGCGCCGGAGGACAAGCTGCGGCTGGCCCGGCTCATGCAGGAGTCCGGTGAGGTCGTCGCCATGACCGGCGACGCGGTGAACGACGCCGCCGCGCTCAAGCAGGCCGACATCGGCGTCGCCATGGGGAGTGGCTCCGAGGTCACGAAGCAGGCCGGCAAGATCGTGCTCACGGACGACAACTTCGCGACGCTCGTGAGCGCGGTGGACCTCGGACGCGACATCTACCGACGCATCACGTCCTACGTGAAGCTGCAGCTCACCGTGTTGTCGTCGGTGCTGCAGCTCATGGTGCTGGCGACGATCTTCAACATCAACGGCGGCGTGGCGCTGTTCCCGATGCAGCTGCTGTTCTGCAAGTTCTTCGTGGTCGTCACGGTCGTCGTCGGGTTCATCGCGGACGTGCCCGACCCGAGCGTGATGCAACGCCCGCCGCGCAAGCCCGGCACGAGGATCGTCACTCGGGCGCAGGTGATCCGTTGGCTGATCAGCGGCTTCGTCGTCGCGGCGCTCGCGCTCGCGGTCCTGGAGTGGGGCCCGGACACGCCGAGCACGACACACGCGTCGGTGTCGATGACGATGGCGTTCGCGATCGTGGCGCTCAGCGCGATGAACCTCGGCGTGGTGCTGCGGCGCGAACGAGAGCCGGCGTGGTCGTCGCCGCTGTTCCCCTACTTCGGGTGGATCATCCTCGGCTGGATCCTCACCTGGGCCGCGGTCGAGCTGAACATGCTGCAACGGATCCTCGACACCGAGAGCATGACGGGCGGTCAGTGGGTGGTCGTCATCGCGCTGTCGCTCTTGGCGCCCGCCATCGTCGGGATCGACAAGGCCGTGCAATTGCGGCGATCGGGAGGTGCGGCGTGAGCAAGCACGACAAGCACGACAAGCACGAGCACCACGACGGCGACGACGCGGTGGTGAAGCTGGGGCGCAAGGAGTACGAGGCGGCGCTCGAGCAGCTGCAGGTGGAGCTCGTCCACCTCCAGCAGTGGGTCGTCGCGACCGGCGCCAAGGTCTGCATCGTGTTCGAGGGTCGTGACGGGGCCGGGAAGGGTGGTGTGATCAAGCGGATCACGGAGCGGGTCAGCCCGCGCGTCTTCCGGGTGGTCGCGTTGCCCGCGCCGACCGAGCGCGAGCGGAGTCAGATGTACATGCAGCGCTACCTGACGCACTTCCCGGCCGGCGGCGAGGTCGTGATCTTCGATCGCAGCTGGTACAACCGGGCGGGTGTCGAACGGGTGATGGGGTTCTGCACCGACGACGAGGCGGATCGATTCCTCGTGCTCACGCCGTTCGTGGAGCGCGCGATGGTCGACTCCGGGATCATCCTGCTCAAGTACTGGCTCGAGGTCAGCCCCGAGGAGCAGACCCGGCGCCTCGAGAGCCGCATCGACGACGGTCGCAAGACGTGGAAGCTCTCGCCGATGGACCTGAAGTCGTACAGCCGTTGGTTTGACTACTCGCGTGCACGCGACGCGATGCTTGCGGCGACCGACACCGACTTCGCGCCCTGGTACGTCGCCGACTCGAACGACAAGAAGCGCGCTCGGCTGAACATCATCAGCCACCTGCTCGACCACGTTCCGTACGAAGAGCAGCCGCCGGAGAAGGTGAAGCTCCCGGACCGCGAGAAGCCCGGCGACTACGAGGAGCCTGACCACCCGCTGCGGCTGGTGCCTGCTCGCTTCTGACCCCGGACAACAAATGTAGTTGACGCTTACGTAAGCATGTGCTTACAATAACGGGGTGGATGCAGCACTCAAGGCGCTGGCGGAGCCCCGACGCAGGGAGATCCTGCGCCTGGTGTGGATCGACGAGCTGCCCGCCACCTCGATCGCCGAGCACTTCGGCGACGTCACGCGCTCGGCGATCTCGCAGCACCTCGGCGTGCTGAAGGCGGCGGACCTGGTGAGTGAGCGACGCGACGGCACCCGGCGCCTGTACCGGGCGCGTCAGGACGAGATGCAGAAGCTCCGCACGTTCCTCGACGACTTCTGGACCAGCGGCCTCGAACGCCTGCGCGACGTGGCGGAGGCCGCACAACGAGAGATCGAACGACCAGACAAAGGAGCCACTGATGGCCGAACTGATCCGTGAGATCGTGATCGACGCAACCGCGGAGACGATCTGGCCCTACCTCGTCGATGCCGATCGGCACGTCGAGTGGATGGGCACCTCCGCCGAGCTCGACGCCCGGCCCGGTGGCGTGTACCGGGTGATGGCACGCGGCGAGCACCCGGGCGCGGGGGAGTTCGTCGAGGTCGTCCCGAACGACCGAGTCGTGTTCACGTTCGGGTGGGACGAGCCGAACCACCCGATCCCGGCGGGGTCCACGACGGTGGAGATCTCGCTGCACCCCGAAGGTGAGAAGACGCGCGTGCGACTCGTGCATCGCGGGCTGCCGGCTGACGCGGTCGACGACCACACCCACGGCTGGGACACCTATCTCGATCGGCTCGCGATCGTCGCGACCGGCGGCGACCCCGGTCCCGACGCAGCTCCCGCCGAGCGCTGAGGCGCGGCCGGCAGGAGGGTCATGACCTTGGCGCACGTCGGCGGGGTGCCCGTGGAGGAGTGGCTGCTGCCGTTCCTGGCGTCCGCGGGCGCCCTGCTCGCCGGACTGCGCGCGTGGACCACAACCCGTGGGAGGAACCCGAATGCAGACACCCCCGATCGTGTCACCCGAGGAGTGGGATGCCGCACGCAAGGAGCTCCTGGTGAAGGAGAAGGCGCTGACCCGAGCGCGTGACGCGCTCGCTGCCGATCGGCGACGCATGCCGTGGCAAGCCGTCGACAACGAGTACCGGTTCGACGGGCCCGATGGTCGAGTCAGTCTGCTCGACCTCTTCGACGGCCGCCGCCAGTTGATCGTCTACCGCGCGTTCTTCGAGCCCGGGGTGCACGGCTGGCCCGACCACGCGTGCATGGGCTGCTCGATGGTGGCCGACCAGGTCGCGCACGTCGCGCATCTGCACGCGCGCGACACCTCGCTCGTCTTCGCCTCGCGCGCGCCGCAGGCCGACATCGCGCGCGTCAAGGCGCGGATGGGGTGGGAGATGCCGTGGTACACGGTGACCGACGGCTTCGACGCCGACTTCGGCGTGGACGAGTGGCACGGCACGAATGCGTTCATCCGCGATGACGACGACAACGTGTTCCGCACCTACTTCATCAACAACCGCGGCGACGAGGCGTTGGGCAGTACCTGGAGTTATCTCGACATGACCGC
>DASUMF010000491.1:0-8513 GCA_036277835.1 Acidimicrobiia bacterium | reverse complement strand
GTGTCAGTCCCCGGCGGCCGCTTCCACCCCGAGGCTCGCGAGCAGCTCGCGCACGCGGCGGCCGATCTCGTCGCGGATGGGGCGCACTGCGTCCACACTCTGACCGGCCGGATCCTCGAGCTCCCAGTCCTCGTAGCGCTTGCCCGGGAACAACGGGCACGCATCGCCGCAGCCCATCGTGACCACGACGTCGGCGGCCTGCACGATCTCGTCGGTCCACGGCTTCGGGAACTCGCGCGAGATGTCGATGCCGATCTCGGCCATCGCGGCGACGGCAGCCGCGTTCACGTGCGCCGCGGGCTCGGACCCACCGGACCGGGCGACGGCACGCCCGTCGGCGAGGTGCTCGAACCACCCGAGCGCCATCTGCGAACGCCCGGCGTTGTGCACGCAGAGGAACAGCACCACGGGGCGATGGTCAACGGACATCGTGTGCGCTCCTCATGGCTGGTCGTGGGGCAGCACGAGGTCGGCGGCGGGGACGCCCGGAAACACGAACAGCGCCAGCGCGACGGCGAGCAGCGCGCCCACGATCTGCGCGATGACGAAGCCGGGCACGCTCGCCGGTGCGATGCCGGCAAACGTGTTCGTGAGGCTGCGGCCGACCGTGACAGCCGGATTGGCGAAGCTGGTCGACGACGTGAACCAGTACGCGGCCGCGATGTAGGCACCGACCGCGAACGCGGCCGTGCTCGCGCGTCCCGCGCGCACGACACCGAGGATCACCAACAACAGACCGAAGGTGGCGACGACCTCGGCGAGCCAGTGCGCGCCCGACGATCGGTCGTTGGTCGAGACGTCGATGGCCGAGAGCTCGAACATGACGTTGGCGACCATCGCGCCGATGCATGCGCCGACCACCTGCGCGACCACGTACACGCCCGCGTCGCGCGTGGGCATGCCGCCGAGCAGGCGGTCGGCCATCGTGACGACCGGGTTGAAGTGCGCACCCGACACCGCACCGAATGCGAGGATCAACGCGACCAGCACCGCGCCGGTCGCGATCGAGTTCTCGAGCAGTTGGAGCCCGGTGTCGCCCGGCGAGAGCTGCTGCGCCGCGATCCCGGAGCCGACGACGGTCGCGACGAGGAACGCGGTGCCCACACCCTCGGCGGTGGCGCGGCGCGCCAGGCTCAGCTCGTGCATGCTCGTCGTGTCGCAGGCGGATGGCGGTGCGTCAGCAGCAGCGCTCGGCCGAGTCTGGTGCGCTCGCGCAACACAACGCGTCGGAACCACTTCGCCGTTCGGCCACGGAGGCGGCGGGATCCACAGTGCGCAGCACGCCGGCGGGGTGCTCGACATCGGCGAGCACGGTGTAGATCTCCCACGGCTCACGATCAGGGCCGTCGACCCACACCTTGTCCTGGAGCGCGAAGCAGCACTCGACCTGGTCCTCGGTCGCGGTGGAGAGGCCCTCGTCGGCGAGGCGCGCCTGCGTGGCGGCGACGTCGTCGGTGGTCTCGACCTCGACGCCGAGGTGGTTCAGCGTGCCGGGCTCGCCGGTGCCCTCGATGAGCACGAGCTTGAGCGGCGGCTCGGCGACCGCGAAGTTGGCGTAACCAGGGCGCACCTTGGCGGGCTCGGTGGCGAAGAGCTTGGAGTAGAAGGTGATCGCCTCGTCGAGGTCGGACACGTTGAGGGCGAGCTGGACACGGCTCATCGGGCTGCTCCTGTGCACAAGGACCTGATACATTTGCCACTGTCGATGGATCGACGATAGCCGATGTATCGATCGATGTCAATCTGTCCGGAGGCGGTGCCGTGTCCGACCCGTGTTGCCCGTCGCTGCTGGCCTCGCCGCTCACGGAGGCGGACGCCGACGACCTCGCGCAGATGTTCGCGGCGCTCGCCGACCCGGTGCGCCTGCGGATCCTGAGCCTCGTCGCCGAAGCGGGCGAGGTGTGCTCGTGCAACCTGCTCGAGCCACTCGGCCGATCACAGCCCACGGTGTCGCACCACACCAAGGTGCTGGCCGACGCGGGTCTCATCGTGGGGGAGAAGCGCGGCCGATGGGTGTGGTGGACCATCGTGCCCGAGCGCATGGACGCGGTGCGCGGCGCACTCGCGCCCGTCGCGACGTCTGCGTGAGCGACGTCGGCGAGATGCGCCGGAGACCCGCCCTTGGTGGCCGCGTGTCGATCGACGCAGCTGCAGGCGCGTCGCGCTAGGACGATGCGCGCGACCCGCCGTGGTCGAGCGCCTGTGACACGGCTTCGGCCGCGCCCGCGAGCGGCGCGCGCACCACGCTCATCAGCGGCGTGACCGAGACGTAGCCGGCCTGCAACACGCCGACGTCGGTGCCGGGTGCGGCGTCACCGCGTGGCTTGAAGTCGAGCTTGAGGTCGCCGGTGGACACGTCGGCGGACGCGATCCACACCTCGCCGTGCGGCGCGAGCTCCGACTCCTGCACTCCCTCGAGCTCGTCGAGCGGACGGTTCGGGACGTTGATGTTGAGGAGACGCGGCCCGCCGTCGGGCTTGGACGCCCACTCGACCGCCGCCACTGCGATCGCGGCCGCGGTCTCCCAGTGGTAGGGGCCTTCGGCGCTCCACGTGAGGCTCACCGCGATTCCCGGGATGTCGAGGCCGACGCCGGTGAGCGCCGCACCGACCGTGCCCGAGTGCACCACGAGGTGGCCGGTGTTCGCGCCGGGGTTGATCCCCGCGACGACGAGATCGGGAGGGTCGCCGAACCCACCGAGCGCCGCGGCGAGCACCGCGGTGCCGGGCGGTGCGTCGATCGAGAACACCGAGAGGTCGGGTCGGCTCGCCCACGCCACGGGGGTGACCGGCGGCGGCTCGTCACCCCAGAACTGCCCGAGCGCTGCACCGGAGCCGCTGCGGTCGGAGCTGGGTGCGACCACGAGCACGTCGTGGCCGTCGTCGGCGAGGGCCGCCGCGAGCACGAGGATGCCGGGCGCGTCGACGCCGTCGTCGTTGGTGACCAGGATCCGCACGGGGTCGAGGCTACCGGCGCAGCGAGATCGGGCTCAGGCCGCCGCCCCGGTGGCGTCGCCCCGAGGTTCGGGATGCCGCCGACGCAAGAGGTGCCCCAAGACGAACGCGACGTCGGGCCGAGCAGGGTCGAGCTCGCACTCGACACGCATGCGGTGTCCGTCGGTCGAGTGCCACCACTCGATGCTGGTCGGGACGAGGTCGAGTGGATCGAGCGCGTCGGCCAACGCACGGAGGACGTCGGCGAGCGTGTCGGCCGGGCCGAAGACGAGCCGGAGCCTGGAGACCCTCACCGCGTCAGCATGAAGCATCCGGGTGAACGAAGACCGACGCCTGCGCGACCTCGGCGTGAAGGGTTGTCGAAGAATGCCCGTCAGCTCGGGGGAGGCCCCATCAGCTCGGGGGAGGCAGGTACCGCGCGCGGACAACATGGCCGTCGTCGGTGTCGAGCAGCCACACGCTGCCCTTCTCGAGCCGGAAGTCGCCGATCCGCACGCCGTGGTCGGCAAGGTGCATCAGCAGGTCGCCGATCACGTCGCCGTGGCTGCACAGCGCCGACTCCTCGCGCGCCAGCTTGTCGAGCAGCGCCGCCGCGTCGGCGACCGGGGCACCCTCGGCGAGCGCGTCGGAGAGGTCGACGGGGATGCCACACGCCGACGCGAGCGGCTCGACCGTCTGCACGCACCGCACGAAGGGGCTCGACACGATCCGCGTGATCGCGGCACCGGCGAGCACCGACGCGATCTGGTCGGCCTGGCGCTGCCCCGGCTTCGACAGCGGACGTTGCGAGTCCTTGCCCGACCAGTTGCGGCGGCTCCCTGCCTTCGCGTGCCGCACGAGGTACACGCTCACTCGAGCTCCCCATCCACCGAGGTGATCAGACGCCGGTCGTGATCGTACGACAAGAGCTTCACCGCGTCTTTCGGTGAGCACCATCGGATCTCGTCGACCTCGTCGTTGGGGCTGAACGCGCCGGTGTCGCGGTCGGGTTCCATGAGCCAGTACCGCACCTCTTTCTGGCGGCCGCGCGAGTCGCGGTACCGCGTGCGCCCGATCTCGCGACCGAGCTCGCAGCGCATCCCCGTCTCCTCCTCGACCTCGCGCAGCGCGGTCTCCTCGGCTCGCTCGTCGTTCTCCGCCTTGCCCTTCGGGAGGCTCCAGTCGTCGTAGCGCGGACGGTGCACCAGCAGGATCCTCGTGTCGCCCTTGGCGGTGCGCTCCCACACCACACCTCCGGCGGCACGGACCTGGGGCGCGTCGGTGCGGCTCACAGCCAGTCGCGGAGTCGTTTGCGGTTGGCCCGTCGCCACACCGCCGGGAACCGCGCTCGCGACGCGCGCGCCGCGGCCCGTTCGATCGCGGCCAGCTCACCCGCGACGAACAACATCGGGCCGCTCGAGCCCGCGCCCAGCTGCGCGCGGAGCCACTCCTCGGCGACGACCGCGTCCTGGTGCTCCCCGAGTGTGTCCTGCACCGCACTGATGCGTTTGGCGAAGCGCTTCGCGTCGCGGCCGATGGCGGGAGCCACCGCCTCGGTCGCGTAGCGGGTGCGCTTGGCGCGGATCCGGACCTCGTGCAGCTCGGTGTCGGCCGGATCGTCACCGAGCGCGTCGACCGCGCGACGCAGCTTCTTCCACGGCCGGCGGACGAACGCCTCGAGCTCGATGTCGTCGATGTCGTCGGCGTCGGGCGCGGTCGGCACGTCGTGCGTGGCGTCGACGAGGCGGTCGAGGAGCGAGAGGTACCGATCCGAGGCCATCGCGACGAGCAGCGCGTCGCGCGCAGTGGCGCGCTGGGCCCGCAGCGCGTCGAGCAGGTCGCTCGCGCCGCCGGTGTCGGCGTGCGGCAACGCGTCGAGCCGCGTCTCGAGCCGCTCGAGGAGCACGTCGGCATCTCGCACCTCGCCGAGGCGCTCGCCGAGCCACTTCAGTTCGTCGCGCAACGGCTCGCTCCAGTGCGCGTCGACCACGTCGCGGAACGTCCGGAGATCGGAGCGCAGCCGCCGAGTCGCGACCCGAGCCTGGTGGACCGCCTCGGCGTCGTCACCCAGCAGGACGCCCGGATGGTGATCGACGAGGCGGGCGACGGAGCTCGCGATCGCCGCGCTGAGCACCTCCAGCGCGGTCGACGCGAGGTCGAGCTTGCGCGGGGCCACGAGATCGGGGGCGTCGAGCGCGCGTGGGCCGATCGCGCGCACGATCTTCGGCACCGGGTCGGGTCGCCCTGCGCCCGCCTTCTGCAAGCGCTGGCCGAGCACGGTGGCCACGCCCTCGTCGGCGTCCTCGGCGAGCTCCACCTCGAGCTCGCGGAAGCGAGCCGCGAGCCGCACACCGTCGATGACCGAGACCTCGTCGTCGGCCACCTCGGCGACCTTCGCACCCGAGGAGTCGCGCACCACCACGCGCCGCCGCAGCGTGTTGAGCCGCGCGATCAGCTGCAGCGGCGCGGAGCGCGCCAGCGCGCGGACGAGGGCGATCGCCTCGGCGGGCGGCTCGTCGGTGTCGCCCGGGACGAGTTGCTCGTGGCGCTCGAGCCCGTTCCCGCGCGAGACGGGGAGCTTGACCATCCACCCTTCGTCGTTGCGGTGCCGCAGGCTCGCGCCCGCGCGCGCGAGACGGAGATCCGGGGTGTCGAAGTACGACGCGACGAGCTTCGTCGTGCTCGGTGTGTCGGCACGCAATCCCGCGTCGAAGTCGTCGAGGTCCGGGAGCTCGAACGACGGCCCGGGCGAGAACTTGAGCTCGCGCTCCAGCATGCGATGTCCGCTACGAGACGCGCGCGTGCGCGATGGCGAGCTCGCGGAGGTGACGTTGCGTGTTGTCGGCGTCGGCGGTGACGACGTGCGCCCAGGTGCCGTCGGATCGGAGCTCCCACGCGAGGGTGTCGTCGGTCAGGTTCGCGTCGAGCACGGCCGCGAGGCGGGCGCGCAGCTTCGGGTCGTCGACGGGCACGATGGCCTCGACGCGCCGGTCGAGGTTGCGGGGCATGAGGTCGGCGGATCCGATGAGGTACTCGGCGTCGACGGGGTCGGCGCCGAAGCGGTACACCCGTGAGTGCTCGAGGAACTCGCCGACGATCGAGCGGACGCGGATGTTCTCCGACAGACCCGGCACGCCGGGACGCAGGCACGAGATCCCCCGCACGACGAGGTCGATCGACACGCCCGCGTTCGACGCGGCGTACAGCGAGTCGATCATCGTCGTGTCGACGAGGCTGTTCATCTTCATCACGATCCGCCCGGCCGAGCCGAGCGCGCGCTGTGCCTCGACGCGCTCGAGCAGCGCCTCGCGCAGGTGCGTGGGCGCGACGAGCAGCTTCCGGTAGCCCCCCTGGTAGCTGTACCCCGTGAGGTGGTTGAAGAGGTCGGTGAGGTCGTGGCCGAGGTCGGGGTCAGCGGAGAACAGGCCGAGGTCCTCGTAGGCGTTCGCGGTCTTGGGGTTGTAGTTGCCGGTGCCGACGTGGCAGTAGCGCCGGATCCCGTCGGGCTCCTGGCGCACGACGAGCAGCACCTTGGCGTGGGTCTTGAGCCCGACCAACCCGTAGACGACGTGGACCCCCGCCTCCTCGAGCACGCGGGCGCGCTCGATGTTGGCCTCTTCGTCGAAGCGGGCCTTCAGCTCGATGAGCGTGACGACCTGCTTGCCCTGCTCGGCCGCCTTGATCAGGGAACGCACCAGCGCGCTCTCGGGGCCGGCGGTGCGGTAGATGGTCTGCTTGATCGCGAGCACGGCCGGGTCGTTGGCGGCCTGCTCGACGAAGCGCTCGACCGAGGTCGTGAACGAGTCGTACGGGTGGTGCACGAGCACGTCCGTGGACCGCAGCAGCCGGAAGAAGTCGGGGGCCGGGTCGCCGCTCAGTGCGGCCTGGGTCTGCGGCACCCACACCTCGGCCTTGAGCTCGGGACGGTCGAGTGCGTGCAGCGCGAAGAGGCCGCCGAGGTCGAGCGGGCCGTCGACGGTGGTGACGTCGGCTTGCGACAGCTCGAGCTCGCGGCAGAGGAGGTCGAGCACCTCGGTGGTCATCGTGGTGTCGACCTCGAGCCGGACGACGACCCCGAAGCGCGAGCGCTGACGCAACACGGAGGCGACGGCCTCGAGGAGGTCCTCTCCCTCGTCGTCGATCTCGAAGTCGGTGTCGCGAGTGACCCGGAACGGGTAGGTCGAGACGATCTCCATGCCGGGGAACAGCGTGTCGAGGCGGGCGGCGATGACCTGCTCGAGCAGCACGAAGCGTTGCTCGTCGGCGAGGGGGAGGAAGCGGGGCAGCAGCGGCGGCACCTTCACGCGCGCGAAGCGGGTGTCGCCGGTGGCGGGGTCGCGCACGGTGACCGCGAGGCTGAGTGACAGGTTCGAGATGTAGGGGAACGGATGCGCAGGATCGACGGCGAGCGGGGTCAGCACCGGGAAGATGCGCTCGGCGAACGCGTCGTCGACGTACGCGCGGTCGGCGGCGGAGAGGTCGTCGAGCGACACGAACCGGATCCCAGCGTCCTCGAGCGCCGGGGTGATCTCCTTGGTGAAGAGCTGATACGCCCGACCGACCACCTCGTCGACGCTGGAGCGGATGGCCCGCAGCTGGTCGACGAGGTCGAGTCCGTCGGGCGAGGTCGAGCGGAGTCCGGCGGCGAGCTGCTCGAGCAGGCCCGACACCCGCACTTCGAAGAATTCGTCGATGTGGTGGCTGACGATGGCGATGAACTTGGCCCGCTCCAGCACGGGCATGTCGGGGTTCTCGGCCACCGAGAGCACCCGGGCCACGTAGTCGAGGAACGACAGCTCGCGGTTCAGGAACCGCTCGGGCCCCATCGCTTCGGGGCCGGCGTGGGAAGCCGCCGTGGGCGCAGGCACCGAGGCCGTCGAGCGGTCGACGGTGTCGTCTCCGATCGAATCAACGAGTCCGTCCACCGTGCGATTCTACCGGCAGGACGACGCCGGCGGACCGGGCGATCGCCGCTGGTTCACGAGCCGTTCACCCCGCTGTGACCGGTGTGGAGCAACGATCCACACGCCGGGGTCGGGGGTAACGTGACGGCGGCGATGAGCACCGACCCCCGCTTCGCCGAGCCCACGCCCTTCGCCCGGCTCATGTACGCGCACGCGGTGAGCGTGGCCGGGGACGCGTGCCTCACGGTGTCGCTCGCCGGTTCGCTCTTCTTCCAGAGCCCGACCAGCGCCGCTCGCGGCAAGGTGCTCCTCTACCTCCTCATCACGATGGCGCCCTTCGCCATCGTGGCGCCGATCCTCGGCCCCGCGATCGACCGCACGCGTGGAGGTCGACGCCTGCTCGTGGTCGCGTCGTCCGGCGGACGGGCGGTGTTGTGCCTCTTCATGGCGATCTACGTGAGCAAGCCCGCGCCCGAGGGCCTGCTGGTGTACCCGCTCGCGTTCGGCGCGCTCGTGCTCGCGAAGGGCCATCAGATCGCCAAGAGCGCCCTCGTCCCCGCGCTGGTGAAGAGCGACGACGAGCTGGTGAACGCGAACTCACGCCTCGCGCTGCTCAGCGTGATCGCGGCGACCGTCGGCGGCCTCCCCGCCGCCGGCATCCAGCAGCTCTTCGGCG
>DASUMF010000490.1:0-3364 GCA_036277835.1 Acidimicrobiia bacterium | reverse complement strand
CCACGCGCGACTTCATGGACGCCGTCCTCGAGTTGATGCCGAGCACGAGAACCGACGTGGAGTTCGCGGCGTGAACGGAGCGGACGCGGTCCTGCGGTCGCTCGAGGCCGAGGGCGTCGACGTCGCCTTCGGGATCCCGGGCGGCGCGATCCTGCCCGTGTACGACGCGATTGCGCGCGGGACGACCGTGCGGCACGTGCTCGCGCGGCACGAGCAGGGCGCCGGGCACATGGCGGAGGGCTACGCGCACGCGACCGGCCGCCCCGGCGTGGCCATGGTGACCAGCGGTCCGGCCGCCACGAACATCGTCACGCCGCTCGCCGACGCGTACATGGACAGCATCCCGCTCGTCGTGATCACCGGGCAGGTTCCGTATGCCGTGATCGGTACCGACGCGTTCCAGGAGTGCGACACCGTCGGCATCACGATGCCGGTCACCAAGCACAACTGGCTCATCACCGACGCGTCCGAGGTGCCGCGGGTGATCCGTGAGGCCTTCCACGTGGCGACGACCGGCCGGCCGGGCCCGGTGCTCGTCGACATGCCGAAGGACGTCTCGAACCAGATGATGACCTGGAACTGGCCCGACGGCGTCGATCTCCCGGGCTACAAGCCGAACACCAAGGGGCACGCGAAGCAGATCAAGGACGCCGCGCGCCTGATGGGCGAGGCGAAGCGACCCGTCATCTACGCGGGTGGCGGCATCCTCAAGGCGCGCGCGGCCGAAGCCCTGCGCGCGCTCGTCGACGCCACCGGCATCCCGGTCGTCACGACGCTGATGGCACGCGGTGCGTTCCCCGATGACCACGAGCTCTGCCTCGGCCTGCCGGGCATGCACGGCAACTACACCGCGATCACGTCGATGCAGCAGTCGGACCTGCTCATCGCCCTGGGCTCGCGCTTCGACGACCGGGTCACCGGCAAGGTCGACGCGTTCGCGCCCGGTGCGAAGATCATCCACGTCGACATCGACCCTGCGGAGCTCGGCAAGGTCCGCCGCCCCGACGTGCCGATCGTGGGCGACTGTCGGCTCGTGATCGAGGAGCTGGTGAAGGCGGTCAAGGCCGACAAGAACAAGCGCGACTGGCCGTCGCTCGACGACTGGCACCGCCAGCTGAAGGAGTGGCAGCACCGGTACCCGCTCACGTACGAGCAGTACGAGGACGGTCCGCTCAAGCCGCAGTTCGTGATCGACATGCTGCGCGACCACACCCCCGACGACACGATCGTCGCGTCGGGCGTGGGTCAGCACCAGATGTGGACGGCCCAGCGCTGGACGTTCAACCACCCGTACACGTTCGTGAACTCGGGTGGCCTCGGCACGATGGGGTTCGCGGTGCCGGCGGCGATCGGGGCCAAGGTCGGCAAGCCCGAGCGGATGGTGTGGGCGGTCGACGGTGACGGGTGCTTCCAGATGACCGCGCAGGAGCTCGTGACCGCGAGCTCGGAGCGCATCCCCGTGAAGATCGCGATCCTGAACAACGCGTACCTCGGCATGGTGCGCCAGTGGCAGGAGCTCTTCTACGAGGAGCGCTACAGCGAGGTGTACCTGTCGCCCGACCTGCCGGACTACGTGAAGTGGGCCGAGGCGATGGGATGCGTCGGCTTCCGGGTCGACAACCCCGACGACGTCGTCACCACCATCGAGAAGGCCAACGAGATCGACGACCGACCCGTGGTGATCGACTTCCGCACCGACTACCGGGAGAAGGTGTACCCGATGGTCGCGTCCGGGACGTCGAACGACGACGTGATCCTCGATCCCGCCCACGACACCCACGGAGCCCGATAGCCATGCCTGCGCAGCATCACATCCTGAGCGTGCTCGTCGAGAACAAGTTCGGCGTGCTGAGCCGAGTCGCCGGGTTGTTCGCACGCCGCGGCTTCAACATCGTGTCGCTCGCCGTCAGCCCGACCGAAGACGACCGGTTCAGCCGGATGACGATCGTGGTCGACGCCGACTCTGCTCCGCTCGAGCAGATCACCAAGCAGCTCAACAAGCTGATCCCCGTGCTCAAGATCGCCGAGCTGCACTCCGACGAGGCGGTCGAGCGCGAGCTGATGCTCGTGACGGTGAAAGCCACGCCGGAACTGCGGTCGCAGATCACCGAGCTCGCGTCGATCTTCCAGGCTCGCATCGACGACGTCGGCTACGACGCGCTCACGATCCAGGTGGCCGGCGCGCCGCAGAAGCTCGACGCGATGACCGACCTGCTGCAGCCCTTCGGCATCATCGAGCTCCAGCGCACGGGGCGGATCGCCCTTCCGCTGCTCGCGCGTCGCCCCGCAAAGCTCCGTTCGGTCAAGTCCGGCGGGGCCTGACATCATTCGATCACCCAGAACGTCCCGGAACAGAGCGCCCGGGAAGAGACGTGAGGAACAGCCCATGCCTGCAAGCATCTACTACGACGCCGACGCCGACCTCGCGTTGCTCGAGGACCGCAAGGTCGCGGTGCTCGGCTACGGCTCCCAGGGCCACGCGCACGCGCGCAACCTCGCCGACTCGGGCGTCGACGTGCGCGTCGGACTCCGCGAAGGTTCGTCGTCGTGGGCGAAGGCCGAGGAAGCCGGCTTGCGCGTGCTCACCACGGCCGAGGCGGTCAAGGAAGCCGACGTGATCATGGTGCTGCTGCCCGACACCGAGCAGGCGCGCGTGTACGCCGAAGACATCGAGCCCAACCTCGACGAGCGCGACTCGCTCGCGGTCGCGCACGGCTTCAACATCCACTTCGGCCAGATCCGCCCGCCGAAGGGCGTCGACGTGTGGATGATCGCGCCCAAGGGGCCGGGTCACCTCGTGCGTCGCACGTTCGAAGAGGGTGGTGGTGTGCCCGCGCTCGTCGCGGTGTCGGCCGACGAGTCGGGCAAGGCGAAGCAGACGGCGCTCGCCTACGCCCGCGCGATCGGCGCGACGCGCGCCGGCGTGCTCGACACCACGTTCGAGGAGGAGACGGAGACCGATCTCTTCGGCGAGCAGGTGGTGCTCTGCGGCGGCCTGGTGGAGCTCATCAAGGCGAGCTTCGACACGCTCGTGAACGCCGGCTACCAGCCGGAGTCCGCGTACTTCGAGACGCTGCACGAGGTGAAGCTCATCGTCGACCTCATCTACGAGGGCGGCATCGCCAACATGCGCTACTCGATCAGCAACACGGCCGAGTACGGCGACATGACGCGCGGCAAGCGCGTCATCGGCACCGAGGCGCGGCAGGCGATGAAGACCCTGCTGAAGGACATCCAATCGGGGGCGTTCGCCGACGAGTGGATCACGGAGCACCGCTGCGGGCAGCCCCACTTCAAGGAGCTGCGCCGCGAGGCGGAGAAGCATCCCATCGAGGAGGTGGGAGCGAAGCTCCGCGGCCTCATG
>DASUMF010000489.1:0-2335 GCA_036277835.1 Acidimicrobiia bacterium | reverse complement strand
GGTGGTCGCCGGAGGAGTTCGCCGAACTCGGCGGGTTCGCGGAGTCGCTCGGCTTCGCGCACGTGGAAGCCGGACCGTTGGTCCGCTCCAGCTACCACGCCAAGCGTGCGGTCGACGCCGCGCGCGATGAGCGTGACGCCGATGCTGCGCTCCGCGCGGGTGCCGTTCCCGCGTGAGCCTGCACCGCGAGCGCATCCGGCGCGCACAGGCGCGCATGAGCGAGATGGGCGTCGACGCTCTGCTCCTGTCGACCGGCGCCGACCTGCCGTACTTCACCGGCTACGAGGCGATGCCGCTCGAACGGCTCACCATGCTCGTCGTGCGCGCCGAGGGCGACGCGGTGCTGGTGGTCCCGCGGCTGGAGGCGCCGCGCGTCGACACCACCGACGAGGCGTTCTCGCTCCGGCCGTGGGAGGAGACCGACGATCCGATCGCGATCGTCTCCTCGTTGCTCAGTGGGGCCTCGACCGCCGCCATCGGCGACCAGACCTGGGCGCGCTTCCTCGTCGAGCTGCAAGTCACGGCGCCGACCATGCGGTTCCGCCGGGCGCTCGACGTGACCGGCCCGCTGCGGATGGTGAAGGACGCGGCCGAGATCGACGCGCTGCGCGCGGCCGCCCACGCGGTCGACGACATCGCGGTCACGATGCGGCAGCGACCGTTCGCCGGTCGCCGTGAGATCGAGGTGCACCGCGAGCTCGTCGATCGCATGCTCGACGCCGGCCACGCCCGGGCCAACTTCGCCATCGTCGCCGCGGGGGAGAACGCCGCCAGCCCCCACCACGATCCGGGCGACCGGGTGATCGAGCGCGGTGACGTCGTGCTGTGCGACTTCGGCGGCACGATGCAGGGCTACTGCTCCGACATCACGCGCATGTTCGTGGTGGGCGAGCCGTCGGCGGAGGTGCGCGACGCGTACGACGTGCTCGTGGTGGCCCAGGAGGCGGGCGTGACGGCCGCAACCGTCGGCACTCCGTGTGAAGCGGTCGACGCGGCCGCCCGCGACGTGATCGTCGCCGCCGGGTACGGCGACTCCTTCGTGCACCGCACCGGGCACGGCATCGGCGCCGAAGCGCACGAGGACCCGTACGTGGTCGCGGGCAATGCCGCGGCGCTCGCGGCCGGCCACGCGTTCAGCATCGAGCCCGGCATCTACCTCCCGGGGCGCTTCGGGCTACGGCTCGAAGACATCGTGGTGGCCACCGAGGGTGGACCCGACCGCCTGAACCGCGCGCCGCGCGAGCTCGCGGTCGTCGAGTAGTCCCGCCCGCTGTTCACCGTCTCCATGACCTTCCGTCAATGACCTTCGACGTCTCGACACTCCTGCTGCAGTGGGCCGCCGGCGGTCTCGCGTTCTGCTGGGTCACCACGCGGCGCCGCGAGGTCGGGCTCGGGTACGGGTGGTTGTTGCGCATCGTCTTCGGCGCGATGGCGGTGGGCGCGCTCTTCGCGGGCCTCGGCGACGCCGGCACCGGCGCGACGATCCGCAACGTGGGCGCGGCCGGGGTCGCGCTCGGCGCACTCGTGGCGCTGGCGGTGTCATACCGCAACCGCGGCGAGGGCATCGCCGGCTTCGACCCGCGCTTCGATCTCGTCGCACCGGCGATCGGACTGGTGTCGCTCACGGGCGCAGCCTCGTTCGTCGGCGACACGTACGCGCTCAGCCTCGCTCGCATCGTCGTCGGCGCGCTCTTCCTCGGCGCGGTCACCGACGCCATGCTGCTCGGGCACTGGTACCTCGTGCAGCCCGGCCTGCGTCGCGACCCGATCAGGGAAGTGGTGCGCATCGTCGCGGTGCTGTGGCCGTTCGAGGTGATCGTGTGGCTCATCCCGACCGGCATGCTCTCGGTGCTCTCGGGCACGATCGACGACGGCTACGCCGGTCTGATCGGGTGGATGTGGGTGATCGCGTGCGTCACGACCATCGGCCTCGTGATCGCGACGTGGCAGGCGCTCAAGGAGCCGTCGTACTCGGCCGTGATGGCTGCGACCGGGCTCATGTACCTGGCCATCCTCACCGGCACCGGCATGGACCTCCTGCCGCGTGCGCTCCTGTCGTGACCAGAGCTGGTGACCGGCACCCCGTGACGGGCGTGGGTCGTCCCGATAGCGTGCACCGCTCGTGACGGGTCACCGCATCGCCGTCGTCACCACCGAAGTGGTCGCCCCGAAGATGGCCGGGCCGGCGATCCGCGCCTGGCACATGGCCCGGGTCCTCGCCGCCGGCGGCCACGACGTCGAGCTGCTCACCACCGAGCGGTGCGACCGCCGCAGCGAGTCGTTCCGGTGCGCGCACGCGTCGGTCGCCGAGCTCGACGTGCTCGGCGGTCGATGT
>DASUMF010000488.1:0-2313 GCA_036277835.1 Acidimicrobiia bacterium | reverse complement strand
CGGATCACCCCGACGACCTGCTCCCCGTCGCGTGCCTCGAGCGTGCCGTCGAGCACCACGAAGATGTTGCGCGCCGCGCCGCCCTTCTTCAGCACCCGGTCGCCGGCGGCGCACTCGATCACGTTGCTGCGCGCCAGGCAGCGTTCGACCTCCTCGTCGGTGAAGGCGTGGAAGGCCGAGATGCTCTGCGCCTCGATCTCGTGCATCGCGGCGCGGAGGTGCGACACGTAGTCGTCGGCGCTGGTCATCAGCGGGCTCATCACCGCGCCGCCGCCGCTCAGGATCTGCTCGATGCAGGTGGGCATGCCGTCTTCGCTCGTGGTCGCACCGACGCCCCGGAGCGCCTCGGACCCCTGCGGGAACGCCACCAGCGGGATGAGGTACCCCGCCTCGGGTGTGTTGATGTTCGTGGTGGAGTAGGTGCGCCGTCCCCGGCCGAGGTACAGCGACAGGAGGTGCGGTTCGCACGCACCGAATTGGATGCGGACGTCGTGCTCGACCCCGGTCTTGTTGCTGAAGTCCAGCACCTCTTCGACGAGTCCGGTGCCGCGCAGCTCGGGCTTGACCATTGCTCGCTCTCCCAGCGCGATGTGCTCATGAGGCAGCTCGGCGAGGAACGGATCGAGGCGGTATTCGTCGATCTGGCGCTCGGTGAAGCCGGTGCCGCCCCAGCTCAGGCGGGCGGTGCCCACGACCTCGCCGTCGTCGGCGCGGGCGGAGAAGATCCAGCTCTGGTCGTCCTCCGGCTCCACGAGCCGGCGGCCCACGTGGTCGGCGATGCCCTGGTAGCGGCCCATCTCTTCGACGTACACCGTGTACCGGAAGCGGTAGACGGCTTCCTTCTGCTCGTCGGTCTCGGCCAACCCGATCTCGTATGCCATGGGCAGATGCTGACAGCCGCCACTCCCGACGTCGACTCGGCGCCCTTGTGTTGGCGAACACACGTTCGGTACGCTCGATGGTCCCATGGCGACCATCCCGGGCGGGCGGGGCGACGGCGGCGAGGGCTACGCCGAGCTCCACTGCCACACCAACGTCTCGGTCCTCGACGGGGCCAGCCACCCCGAGGAGCTGGCCGAGGAGGCGGCGCGGCTCGGCCTCGCCGCCCTGGCCGTCACCGACCACGACGGCTTCTACGGCGTGGTGCGCTTCGCCCTCGCCGCCGCCGACCACGCGCTCCCCACCGTGTTCGGTACCGAGCTCACGCTCGGCATCACGAAGCCGGCGAACGGGGAGCCCGATCCCGAGGGCGAGCACCTCGTCGTGCTCGCGGAAGGGCCCGTTGGGTACGCGCGGCTCGCGCGCGCGATCAGCGAGGCGCAGATGGCAGGGGAGAAGGGTGCCCCACGCAGCGCGATCCCCGCGCTCGCCGATCTCGCGCGTGCGCCGGTGCACCTCCACCCGCACGCGAGCGCGCACAACGACACGTGGTTCGTGCTCACCGGCTGTCGCAAGGGCACCGTGCCCGCCGCGTTGGTGCGCGACGGCCCGTCGGCCGCGCGTCGCGCGCTCGACGAGCTGGTCGACGCGTTCACGCGTGAGCGCGTGCTGGTGGAGCTGTGGGATCACGGCGATCCGCTCGACCGTCACCGCAACGACGCGCTCGCGCAGGTCGCGATCGCGGCCAATGTCGACGTGATCGCCACCAACAACGTGCACTACGCCACGCCTGCGCAACGCCCGCTCGCCACCGCGCTCGCTGCCGTGCGCGCCCGTCGCTCCCTCGACGAGATCGACGGCTGGCTCCCCGCGTCGCCGTTTGCGCATCTCCGCAGTGCAGGCGAGCAGGCGCGTCGCTTCGCGCGCTGGCCCGGCGCGGTGGAGCGCACCGTCGACATCGCACGCGCGTGCGCGTTCGACCTGCGGCTCGCATCGCCCGAGCTCCCGGACCACGACGTGCCCGACGGCCACACCGAGATGACCTGGCTGCGCGAGCTCACGATGCGCGGCGCGGCCGTCCGCTACCCGAGCACCCATCCCGACCACGACCGGGCGATGGGCCAGATCGCGCACGAGCTCGACGTGATCGAGCAGCTCAACTTCCCCGGCTACTTCCTCGTGCTCGTCGACATCGTCGAGTTCTGCCGCGTGCACGACATCTACTGCCAGGGGCGCGGCAGCGCGGCGAACAGCGCGGTGTGCTACGCGCTCGGCGTCACCAAAGCCGACGCGGACGCGCTCGGCCTGCTGTTCGAGCGCTTCCTCTCGCTCGAGCGCGACGGGCCACCCGACATCGACCTCGACATCGAGCACCAACGCCGCGAGGAGGTGATCCAGTACGTGTACGACAAGCACGGCCGCGAGCGCGCCGCG
>DASUMF010000487.1:0-10138 GCA_036277835.1 Acidimicrobiia bacterium | reverse complement strand
GCGACACGCTGACCCGTGGGTGTGCCGTCGGTCGTCATCGGGGTGCGGCTCAGAACGACGACGCTGGTCGGTCCGTCGCGACGTGCGGCGGGACCGCGGCCCCCATCGGCTGCACCGGGAGGCGGAATTCGCAGAGCACGAAGCCCTGCGCGCGGTACTCGTCGGCGGCTTCGGCGGTGAGCGTGCGCCCGCCCCACAGGACCGCCGATCCGGGCGCGAGCTCCGGGAGCGGCTGCGGGAGGATCTCCACCGGGCCGAGCGGGCGGAGACCGTTGGTGCAGGCGACGAAGCAGCAGCGCTCGTAGTGCGCGTCGACCTCCGCGAGTTGCAGCTCGGTGGCCAGCTCCCAGAACACGAGGTGCGACCCCGTCATCTCACAGCCATCGGGTAGCGCCACGGCGCAGCCTCCTCGTGTGGGCCCGAGCGCGGGCGCGGTCCACGCTACGGGATCACGCCGACGCGGCGCGCGCCTCGCCGACCATGGCCACCATGGCCCGTCGGACCTCGTCGCCCGTCGTGCACTCCTCGGGGAACTCGAGGCGCACCGCGGCCCGACCTGCCTCGCTCACCGCGATCATCTCGAAGCCGTAGCGGTCGACGGCGGACATCGTGGCGGCGCTCGTGTCGGGACGCGCCGCGAAGTGCCGGCAGAACAGGACCTGCGCGTCGGCGTGGTCGGCGTTCATGTGCTCGATGATGCCGGCGGCCGCATCGACCAACGGATCGGGCTCCGCCGTCGCGTACTCGGCGGTGTCGACCCAGCTCATGCGGCCGTAGCCGCCGACGTAGCGGATGCTCTGCACCTCGAGCCGGTAGAACGCGAAGTCGCCGAACTCGATGTAGTACGACGCAGCCGGGTTCGCCGCGAGGTAGCGGTCGCGCGCGAGCGGACGGTCGGGATCTGCGACGGGCAACAGCTCGCCCAGCAGCGTGACGCGCCCGCTCGCCAGCGGATCGGCGCCGTCGGGCACCGGCTCGGTGACGAGCAAGCTGGCGCGGGCGTCGCGCAGCGCGTTCTGCGTGTGCTCGGCCATGAGGCTGACGAACAGCAGCGGGTTGCCGGCGTCGTCGAGGCCGTAGCTGGCGACCGATCCGTAGGGATACCCCGCAGGTTCGATCGCGACGGTGGAGAGCGCGCCGCGGCGCGCGGAGGCGACCAACGTGCGGCAGCGCTCGGCGTGGGACGGCTCGCGCGGCGGCACGGCCGGTGCTCCCACCTCGCCGCCTTCGGCGCCGGTGGGCACCTGGTGCCCGGACGGACGTTCGCTCATGCGACGCAGCGTAGAGGCGTCGTCACGCGGGCTGCGGCAGTGGTGCGAGCTGGGCCGCGCCCGAGATCACGGCCACCGCATGGTCGTAGTCGCGCTGGTTCTGGTCGGCGTAGGCCGACGCGAAGTCGGCGATGGCGCGGTCGAACACGTCGCCCGAACCGAGGTACGCGGCGAGCGCGACGCGGTCGCCGGAGCGCGCGTGGCCGCGCGCGAGCGTCCACCCGCACATCTCGGCGTAGATCTTCATGAAGGTGGGGCTCATCCCCTCGAGGTCGGCGGACACCTTCCAGTCCCAGAGCTGGCGGGCGTAGAAGTCGCGCTGGACGCCGTCGATCCCGTTCGTGCGCACCCAACCCAAGAGGATGTCGCTGGACGTCTGCAGCAGCCGTTGCCCCTCGACGACACGCTGGCCGTGGTGTGAGTACTCGCTCGCACCCGTGAACGGCTCGAGCACGGACGGCTGCGCCTCCTTGATCTGGAGGAACAACGGATCGGCGTCGTCCCTGCCCATCATGAGGGCGATCCAGCACCGGGTGCCGACGCTGCCGACGCCGACGACCTTGCGTGCGAAGTCGACGAGTCGGTAGTCCTCGAGGAGGTGGCGACGGTCGGGCTGCAGGCTCTGGCGATACACGCGGAACCGATCGGACAGCCAGGCCCGGACCTGCTCCGGAGCGACGTCGATCCCTTCCTCGGTCGCCAGATCCTCGATCGGGACGACCAGCGGAGGGTCGTGCTTGATGCGGTACTCGCCGTCGACCTTCGTCGCGAGCTTGCTCAACGCGCGCGTGCTGTCCTTCGACTCCGCCTTGGTGGTGAGGTCGCTGAGGCGCTTGAGCTCCTTCTCGCTCAGCTCCCCCTGCCAGCGGGACACGATCGCGTCGACGTCGAGGCGGGCGTACCACGTCTCGAGGTTCGACATCGCCGCGAACTGCGACATCGCCTCCCGGTAGGAGCGGGTGCCGCGCAGCGTGATCTCGCGCGCCGTCTTCGCCCCGAGCTCGCGTGACCGGGCGGCGATCTCGAAGCTCGCCGTCAAGCGCTTCACGTCCCACTCGAACGGGCCGGGGTTGGTCTCGTCGAAGTCGTTGATGTCGAACACGAGCCGGCGGTCGGGCGAGGCGAAGCCACCGAAGTTCGCCAGGTGTGCGTCGCCGCAGCACTGCACGCGCAGGTCGGAGCTCGGAGTCATGGCGAGATCCGAGGCCATCACGATCGCCGCGCCGCGGTAGAACGCGAACGGCGATGCGAGCATCCGCTCGTGGCGGAGGTCGATCAGCGCCGGGACGCGCGACACCTCCTGGGACCGCAGCAGCGTGACCGGATCGGGACGGTCGGCGCCGGGCGCCCAGGTGGCATGGCTCGAACGGGGCACGGCCGCCCGTGCCGCCTTCCCGATCGCGATCCGCTCCTCCACGTCGAGGTGCGCGATCGGTTGGATGGTTCCCGGTGCGACATCCGTGCCATCGGTCGACATGCATCGCAGCGTACGTCGAGGGTGATCAGCGCCGACCAGCGGCGCGCCGGCTCACTCGCTCGTGGCGATCCGTTCGAGGTTCGCGACCGACTGCTCCAGCATCTCGACGGGCACGATCGGCCAACGCCCCTCGGTGCGGGCGCGCATGTCGTCGCCGATGGCGGACCAGTCGCAGTAGTTCGTGACGTCGGTCTCGGTCTCGCTCACCGGATCGAGCTGCCAGCCGTAGAGGTGACCGAGCGGCGGCCAGTCCTTGCCGCCGATGGTCCACTCGAACAGGCGGTTCGGGACGATCTGGGTGACGGTGTTGCGCACCTGGTACTTGCCCATCTCGGGGATGTCGCCGAGCGGCTCGCGGTCCATGTCCATGTCGAACTGGTCGCCGACCGCGGTGGGCTGCTCGGCATCGGGCGCCGCGACCAGCATCCCGGACCCGTCGATCTGCACGTGACCGTCGGGGCTGGAGACGATGAGGAACAGCTTCTCTGCCGGGGCGGCGATCCGGCGGGTGACGGACACGCGGTCAGTGGACACGGGAGCTCCTGTCGACGAGATCGGCGCCGAACCTATCGTGTCCCGGTCGACGCAGGCTCCGAGTCGGCGGCGATGAATTCGGCGCGGCACGACGGTCTGCACCGGACCCGAGCAGAGGAGCGATCGCCATGCCGAAGATCACCCCGAACCTGTGGTTCGACGGGGAAGGCCTCGATGCAGCGGAGTTCTACACGTCGGTCTTCCCGAACTCGCAGATCACGAACGTGACCCACTACGGCGAGGCCGGTCCGCGCGAGGCGGGCATGGTGCTGACGGTCGACTTCGTGCTCGACGGCCAGCCGTACACCGCGATCAACGGCGGGCCCGAGTTCACGTTCGACGAGGCGATCTCGCTCCTCGTGAACTGCGCCGACCAGGACGAGGTCGACTACTACTGGGCGAAGCTCTCTGACGGTGGTCAGGAGAGCCAGTGCGGATGGCTCAAGGACAGGTTCGGCCTCTCGTGGCAGATCGTGCCCGAGGGGATGGACGCGTTGCTCAACGACCCCGACGAAGCGCGCGCCCAACGGGCGATGAAGGCGATGCTCGGCATGCAGAAGCTCGATCTCGCCGCCCTGCTCGCCGCGGCCGACGGTTGAGGCTGCGAGCGTGCGGCGACCCGCGCCGGCCGTTCGAGGGCCGGCGGGGTGGCATCGGCGCACCGGATCGGATCGACCGGAGAAATCGATCGATGAGTGAGTGCTCACTCAGCTAGCATGCCCGCATGACCCCCACCCGAGCGGGTGCGACGCTCAGCGCCGTCGAGCCCCACGACGAGTCGACCGCGGCACGGGCCCGGGCCTCGGCGATGCCGCCCGAAGCGCGCCGCGCCGCCATCCTCGACGCCACCGTCCCGCTGCTGTTCGAGCACGGCACCGCCATCACGACCCGTCAGATCGCCGCTGCGGCGGCCGTCGCCGAAGGCACGATCTTCCGGGTCTTCGCCGACAAGGACACCCTCATCGCGGCGGCGGTCGAGCAGGCGTTCGACCCCGCGCCGATCGAGGCCGAGCTGGTGGCGATCGACCCGAGCCTCGACCTCGACGCTCGTTGCGTGGCTGCGGTCGAGATCCTGCAGCGAGGGGTTGCGTCGATGTGGCGGATCCTCACCGCAGTCGGCGTCGCGAACCTCCCCGAGAGCCAGCGCGACAAGAACGAGCGCCCCACGACCATCCTGCACGCGCTCGCCTCGGTGCTCGAGCCGGACCGAGCGCACCTGTCCATCGATCCGATGCGCGCGGCCGACCTGCTCCGCGGCCTCACGTTCGCGAGTTGCCATCCCGCGCTCACCGTCGACGTGCCGCTCACGCCACGCGAGATCGTCTCCGTGGTGCTCGACGGCGTCCGAACCGATCCCCATGGTGGCCCCACATGCTGATGCTCCAGCTCCTCCGCAGGTACCTGTTGCCGTACCGCAGCCTGCTGCTGGCGGTGCTCGGCTTCCAGTTCGTGCAGACGATCCTGACGCTGCTGCTGCCGACCATCAACGCCGACATCATCAACAACGGCCTCGTCAAGGGTGACACCGACTACATCTACCGTGTCGGCGCGTTCATGTTGGGCGTCACGCTGGTGCAGGTCGTGTTCGCGGTCATCGCGATCTACTTCGGCGCCAAGGCGGCGATGGCCTTCGGGCGCGACGTGCGGGGCGCGCTGTTCCGCGGCGTCACGTCGTTCTCCACCGCCGACGTCAACACGTTCGGGGCGTCGTCGCTGATCACGCGCATCACCAACGACGTGCAGCAGGTGCAGATGCTCGTCGTGATGATCTGCACGCTGTTCGTGAGCGCGCCGATCATGATCGTCGGCGGGCTGTTCTTCGCGATTCGTGAAGACGGTCCGCTGTCATTGATCCTCGTCGTCGCCATCCCCGCGCTCGTGATCAGCGTGGGTGTGGTGGTCATCCGGCTCATCCCGCAGTTCG
The DNA here is from genome assembly GCA_036277835.1 of Acidimicrobiia bacterium. GTDB lineage: Bacteria > Actinomycetota > Acidimicrobiia > IMCC26256 > DASPTH01 > DASUMF01. Next base: position 4,932 of record DASUMF010000487.1, on the reverse strand, counting down.
AGTTCATGCAGGTGCGCATCGACCGCGTGAACCAGGTCATGCGCGAGCAGATCACCGGCATGCGGGTGGTGCGGGCGTTCGTGCGCGAGCCGGAGGAGGGTGTGCGCTTCGGGGTGGCCAACGCCGACCTCACCGAGACGTCGATGAAGGCCGGACGCCTGCAGGCGTTCATGTTCCCGAGCGTGATGCTGGTGCTGAACGTGTCGAGCGTCGCGGCGGTGTGGTTCGGCGGCGCGCGCGTGGGTGCCGGCGACATGCAGATCGGCACGATGATCGCGTTCCTCACCTACCTGATCCAGATCCTCACCGCGGTGATGATGGCGACGTTCGTGGCGGTGATGTGGCCGCGCGCCGCGGTCTGCGCCGCCCGCATCGCGGAGGTGCTCAACACCGAGGCATCGATCCACGCGCCCGAGACGCCCGTCGTGAACCTTCCGGAGCGCGGATCCTTCGAGATGCGCAACGTGGGCTTCAGCTACGCGGGTGCGGAGCAGCCGGTGCTCAGCGACATCTCGTTCCGGGTGGAGGCGGGTCAGAAGCTGGCCGTCGTCGGGAGCACCGGCGCCGGGAAGACCACCCTCATCAGCCTCGGCCCACGCCTGTACGACGCGACCGGCGGCTCGGTGCTGATCGATGGCGTCGACGTGCGCGACCTCGATCCCGAGCTGCTGTGGAGCCACATCGGCCTGGTGCCCCAGAAGCCGTTCCTCTTCACCGGCACCATCGCGAGCAACCTGCGCTACGGGAAGGCCGACGCCACCGACGACGAGCTGTGGGAAGCGCTCGAGGTCGCGCAAGCGCGTGACTTCGTCGCTGCGATGCCGAGAGGGCTCGAGTCGCGCGTCGCGCAAGGCGGCACCAACGTGTCGGGTGGGCAGCGACAACGGCTCGCGATCGCCCGTGCACTGGTCAAGAAACCGGACGTCTACCTGTTCGACGACTCGTTCTCCGCCCTCGACCTCGCGACCGACGCGCGTCTGCGCGCCGCGCTCGACCCCGTCATCCGCGATGCCGCGGTGGTGATCGTGGCGCAGCGGATCTCCACGATCCTGAACGCCGACCAGATCCTCGTGATCGACGAGGGTCGCAACGTCGGGCTCGGCACCCACGACGAGCTGCTCGAGACGTGCCCCACCTACGTCGAGATCGTCGAATCCCAGATGGCCCAGGAGGCCGCGTGACCACCGAAGAAGAGCCGGTGCAGGAGCCGGACGAGGACAAGGACATCAAGCCGCCTGCGCTCCCGGCGACGCCCTTCGGGCGCATGGGGATGGCCGGTGTCCCGCTCGAGCGCTCGGAGAACTTCCGCGACTCGGTGTTGCGCCTCTGGAAGCGGCTGCGCGTCGAGGGGCTGAAGATCGGAGGCGTGGTCACGCTCGCGGTGGCCAGCGTGTTCCTGCTGGTGCTCGGTCCCAAGGTGCTCGGCTCGGCCACGAACGTGATCGTCGAGGGCGTGGTCCCGGGGTCGAGCGGCATCGACTTCGGCGAGCTCCACAAGTACCTGCTCCTCGCACTCGGCCTCTACGTCACCTCCGCCGTGCTCGCCTACACACAGGCGTACGTGCTCGCCGGCATCGTGCAACGCACGATGTCGCGGCTGCGCACGGAGGTGGAGGAGAAGCTGAACCGCCTCCCGCTGCGCGACGTCGACCGCATGCCCCGTGGCGACCTCCTGTCCCGCGTGACCAACGACATCGACAACCTCGCGCAGAGCCTGCAACAGACGATGAGCCAGATGCTCACCTCGGCGCTCACGATCGTCGGCGTGATGATCATGATGATCACGATCTCGCCGCTGCTCTCACTCGTGGCGATCGTCACGATCCCGGTCTCGTTGGTCACGATCTCGTTCATCACGCGGCGCTCGAAGCCGCGCTTCATCGCGCAGTGGGACCACACGGGCACACTCAACGCGCACGTCGAAGAGGTGTTCACCGGCCACGAGCTCGTGAAGGTGTTCGGCCGCCAGCACGAGGTCGAGCGCGAGTTCGACGAGACGAACGAGCAGATGTTCCAGGCGAGCTTCGGTGCGCAGTTCATCTCCGGCACCATCCAGCCGGTGATGATGTTCATCGGCAACTTGAACTACGTGCTGATCGCGGTCATCGGCGGCCTGCGGTTCGTGGCCGGCGCGATCAGCCTCGGTGACATCCAGGCGTTCATCCAGTACTCGCGCCAGTACACGCAGCCGCTCACGCAGCTGGCGTCGATGGCGAACCTGCTCCAGTCGGGGATCGCGTCGGCCGAGCGCGTGTTCGAGCTGCTCGACTCGCCCGAGGAGTCGGCCGATCCGCAGGTGCCCCTGCTCGACGAGAACCCGCGCGGCAAGGTCGAGTTCGACCACGTGCGGTTCTCCTACGACCCGAAGCACCCGCTCATCGAGGACCTCTCGCTGGTGGCCGAGCCCGGGCAGACGGTCGCGATCGTCGGCCCGACCGGCGCCGGCAAGACCACGCTCGTGAACCTGATCATGCGGTTCTACGAGATCGATGGTGGCGCGATCCTGCTCGACGGCAACGACATCTCCAAGATGCGCCGGCGCGACCTGCGCTCCAACATCGGGATGGTGCTCCAGGACACCTGGCTGTTCGGCGGCACGATCAAGGAGAACATCGCGTTCGGCAACCTGGAAGCGACCGACGAGCAGATCCTCGAAGCCGCGCGCGCAACGTACGTGGACCGGTTCGTGCACACGTTGTCGGAGGGCTACGACACGGTGCTCGACGACGAACGCGGGAGTGTGAGCGCGGGGGAGAAGCAGCTGCTCACCATCGCTCGTGCCTTCCTCGCCGATCCGACGATCCTGATCCTCGACGAAGCGACGAGCTCGGTCGACACGCGCACGGAGGTCCTGATCCAGCGGGCCATGGCCGCGTTGCGTTCGAACCGCACCAGCTTCGTCATCGCCCACCGCCTCTCGACGATCCGTGACGCCGACATCATCCTCGTGATGGAGTCTGGCAGCATCGTGGAGCAGGGCAACCACGAGGAGCTGCTGGCGAAGCGCGGCGCGTACCACGCGCTCTACAACGCGCAGTTCGCGGCGGCCGCGGTCGAGGTCGCCTGACCGGTCCGGCTGGTCCGGTCAGGCAGGGCGGATGAAGCCCTCCTGGACCAGTGACGCAAGCAGGGTGCCCTGCTCGTCGTGCACGGTGCCGCGGCTCACGTACCGTCCCCCGGACTCGGTCAGCGGCAGGCAGTCGAAGAGCATCCATGCGCTCGCGTCGACGGGGCGGTGGAACCACAGCGTGTGCTCGAGCGTGAAGCTCCGCAGCCCTTCGCCGTCACCCGAGCCCGGCTCGAACGGCGAGTGGATCACGCGATAGTCCGACATGAACGCGAGCGCCGCCGCGTGCACTGCGGGATCGGCGGGCATCTCCTCCCGGGTGCGCGCCCAGAACGGGTGGAAGCGCTCGATGTCGTCGACGGCGTCCGCGCGCACCGGTCGCACCTCGAAGGGGTCCACCGGATCCGCAGAACCGAACATCAGGTGGACCGGCTCGAGCGCGGACGGCGGCGGCACCAGCACCGGCGTCGCGTGTTGCAGGTCGCGTCCGTGCTCCGGACGGTGAAACGTGAGGTCGGCCACCGCGACGAGCCGTTCGGCCTGCTCGAGCCGGCACCGGACCGTCGCGAACGACCGGCTCGCGCTGACCCGCTCGACCGCGACTTCCGTCGGACCCCATTCGCCGAAGGTCAGGAAGTTGCAGCGCAGCACCATCGGCACGAGGCCGCCGTCGACCATGGTCGCCGCCGGTGCGAGGGCCATGGCCATGGTGAGGCCGCCGTAGAGGAAGCCGCGCCCGACCGGCTCGATCCCGAAGCGGCTGTCATCGAGCGGATGCACGGTGAGCAACCGGTCGAAGCGCGTCGTCATGGCAGCGCAGTCTGGCAGGTGCGCAGTCCGTAGGATCCGGTCATGACTGACGAAGCTTCCCTGCAGCGGCTCCTCGACGGCTACGAGATCCGCGACCTCGCACAGCGGTACGCGGTGGCGATCACGAGCCGCGACCTCGACGCAGTGGTCGAGCTGTTCGATCCCGACGTCGACAACGGACGGTTCGGGACCGGACGCGACGGCGTGCGCGCGTTCTACGCGAACTACTTCGAGCGGAACCAGCGACACGCGCTGCTGCAGGTCGGTACGCACCAGGTCGACCTCATCGACGCAACGACCGCCACCGGCGTGTGCTTCACGCGGTCGTGGGACGTCGGTCCCGAGGTGGGCCCCGGATCGCCCAGGATGGACGTGATGGTCGTGTACTTCGACACGTACCGCAAGCAGGACGGGCGCTGGGGCTTCTTCCATCGCCGCGAGACGTTGCACGACATCGTGAACGGCCAGCCCGCGAGTGGCGACGGGGTGCCCGGGATGACCAAGGCGTGGGAGTACTGGGACCGGTGGCGCGAGCGGAAGGCCTCGGGGCACCTGTTCGAACGATGACGCCTAACGGCTGATGTCGACGCCCGTGGTGGCGGCGAGGCCTTCCGTGACCCAGCGCCAGTGGCGCTCGAAGTGGTTTCCTCCGTTGTGCGTGAGCACACCGCTGATGGTTCCCCCGCTCCACGGCACGTTCGGCATCTGCACGTCGAACTGATCGTCGTCGACGCGGGCCATGAGCGCGAAGGTCTGCGCACGAGCGTCCTGCAGGCGCCGGACCAGCTCGTCGTACGGCACGTCGCGGTGCTCGAGCATCCAGTCGTCGTTGACGCGGTGAACCATCGCCATCGCCTCCTCGCGCGTGGCGCCGCGCGCGTCGGTCGGATTCGACGAGCCGTCGAGGAACGCGGTGATCACCTTGTTGAAGTAGAGCTCGACCCGGAGGAGATGGCTGAAGTGGTCCTTCGGGGTCCACCAGAGGTCGGGATCTGCCTCGCTGCGCGTGGCCGGTGCCAGGAGCAGCTCGGGCGACAAGCCGCCGAAGCACTCCA
>DASUMF010000486.1:0-8125 GCA_036277835.1 Acidimicrobiia bacterium | reverse complement strand
TGGGCGTACGACAGCATGCATCGCCCGCACGACGCCACGTTGGCGGCGTGGCACGAGCTCGAGCGGCGGGGCATCCCCGTGCTGGTCGCGACCGGCCGGCGGGTCACCTCCACCCGCGATCCCCTCGCCGCGCTGGGTCTCGCGCCGTCCGCCGTGGTGCTCAACGGATCACTCGCGCTCGACCTCGCCACCGGTGAGCTCTTCCACCGTCACCACTACGAGCCCGGCGACGCGGCCGTCGTGCTCGCGGCCTTCCGCGCCCACGGCCTCGACCCATGCGTCTACGTCGAGCATCCCGACATCGACGCATACGTGAGCGACGCGCCGTCGACCTCACCCGAGCACCTCAGCGCCATGGGCTCGCGCGCCTGCCAGGCCGACCTCGACGACATCGTCGTGTCCGCGTCGGTCCTGTCGTTCGGCGTGTTCGGCCACGACGCCGACGTCCTCGCCGCGATCGCGGCCGACATCGACCCGGCGCGGTCCACACCGATGATCTTGACCGACTCGTGGAGCGAGGGCTCCGCGCTCGCGGTGGCGCCCTTCGGCCTCTCGAAGTGGACGGGCGTGCTCGCCTACTGCGCCCGTCACGACATCGACCCTGCGCGTGTGCTCGCGATCGGCGACGAGGTGAACGACGTCGAGCTCATCGCCAGCGCCGCGATCGGGGTGGCCGTGTCGGACGCCCCTCCCTCGGTGAGGGCGGTGGCCGACCACGAAGTGCCGCCCGCGTCCGCAGGCGGCTGGGCCGCGATCCTCGACCTGCTCTGAATCGGGCAGGCGAGCGCTATTTGGCCTTGAGGGCCTCGATGAGCGCGGGCACGACCTTGTGCACGTCACCGACCACACCGAGGTCGGCGATCCCGAAGATCGGGGCCTCGGCGTCCTTGTTCACGGCGATGATGTTGTCGGAGCCCTTCATGCCCACCATGTGCTGGGTGGCACCCGAGATGCCGAGCGCGATGTAGAGCTTCGGCTTCACGACCTTGCCGGTCTGGCCCACCTGCTTCGAGTAGGGCACCCAGCCGGCGTCGACGATCGCGCGCGACGCACCCGACGCACCCTGGAGCAGCTTGGCCAGATCGTCGACGAGCGGGCCGTAGGCCTCGGCGCTGCCGATGCCGCGCCCACCGGAGACGACGACTGCCGCCTCCTCGAGCTTCGGCCCCTCGCGCTCCTCGACGTGTCGCTCGAGCACCTTCGCCTCGCCGGCGCGGCCGGCATCGGGCGTCGCCACCGCGACGACGGTGGCAGCCCCGCCGCCGCCCGGCTCGGCCGGGAACGACTTGGGACGGATGGCAGCGAGGAACGGCGCTTCACCCTCGAACTCGGTGTCGACGAGCGTGTTGCCGCCGAAGATCGCGGTGCCCACGATGAGCTTGTCGCCGTCGACCCGCAGCCCGACGCCGTTGGTGAGCACCGGGCGGTCGAGCTTCACCGACAGACGCGCGAGCGCGTCGCGGCCGTCGTAGCTCTGCGCGACGAGCAGCGCGTCGGGCGAGTGCTCGCCGATCAGCGCCTCGAGCGCCGCTGCACCGATCGGACCGGGCAGCGCGTCACCGGGGTCGACGGCGTACACCGTGCTGACGCCGTACTCGCCGAGCGTGCCCGCGAGCGCGTCGGCGTTCGCACCGACATACACCGCTTCGAGCGTGTCCGCGAGCTCACGCGCCTTGGTGAGCAGCTCGAGCGTGCTGGTGGCCGGCGTGTCGCCGTCGGCCTCTGCGAACACCCAGATCTTCGAGATCGCCACTTTGTGTCCCTCTTCTCGTTCTCGTCGCGTGGACGGTGCGTTCGCGCCGGTCGTGTGTCGGCGCGGGTGGTAGGAGCAGGACGGGTCAGACGACCTTGAGCTGCTCGAGGTACTGCACGATGCGCTGGTACGCCTCGCCGTCGTCTTCGACCTTCTCGCCCGCCTGGCGCTCGGGCGCCGCGCCGACCGAGGTGATCTGCTGACGCGCCCCTGCCCAGCCGACCTGCCCGGCGTCGAGCCCGAGGTCGCCCACCGTGACCGCGTCGACCGGCTTGTTCTTCGCCGCCATGATCCCCTTGAACGACGGGTAGCGCGGCTCGACCACGCCGGCGGTGACGCTCACGACCGCGGGCAGCGACGCCTCGACCACGTCGTAGCCGTTCTCGGTCTGGCGCTGGATCGTGACCTTGCCGTCGCCCAGCTCGACGTGCTTCGCGAACGTCAGCGACGGCCAGCCGAGCAGCTCGGCGACCTGCGCCGGGATGGTGCCGGTGTAGCCGTCGGACGACTCGGTCGCGGTCACGAGGAGGTCGACGCCACCGGCGCGCTCCACCGCCTTGGCGATCACCTTCGCCGTCGACAACGAGTCGGAGCCCGCGAGCGCGTCGTCGGACACGAGCACCGCCCGGGCCGCACCCATGGCCAGCGCGGTGCGCAGGCCCTTCACCGCGCCGCCGGGGGCCATCGAGACCAGGATCACCTCGCCGCCACCGGCCTTGTCGGCCAGCTGCAACGCCATCTCGACGCCGTAGGCGTCGGAGTCGTCGAGGATCGGCTCTCCCGACCGGTCGAGCGTGTGGTCGGCGTCGAGCTTCCCCGGCACCGCCGGGTCGGGGATCTGCTTCACGCAGACTGCGATGTTCATGTGCGTCGGCTCCAGTTCTCGGCCTCGGCCCTGCGATGGGGCGGGCACCTGCGCCACGGTCAGCGCGGGTCGGAAGAGGCAGTGCATCTTGGCCGCCGAGGCGCTTCCGATCCAAACCGGCAGTGGGGGTACCGTCGCCCGGTGACCCGTTCCGTCGATTGCGAGGTGCTCGTGGTCGGCGCCGGCCCGGCGGGGGTGGCGGCCGGGATCACCGCCCGACGACTCGGCCTCGATGCGCTGGTGATCGACAAGGCCCGGTTCCCTCGCGACAAGACCTGCGGCGACGGCCTCACCGCGGGTGCGCTGCGGACGCTGGAGGCGCTCGGGTTCGACGTGCGGTCCGTGCCGTCGTACGTGCGCGTCGACGAGGCGGTGCTCGTCGCGCCGTCCGGGCGCCGGGTGTCGCTGCCGCTGCCGACCGACGGCGAGCACGCGGGCGTGGTTCCGCGCGCCGAGCTCGACGACGCCCTCGTACGACACGCGCGCGCCTCGGGTGTCGACGTCCGCGACGGGCTCGGCGTCACCGCGCTGCAGCAGGCGGACGACACCGGCGACGCGCTCGTCGCCACCCTCGACGACGGCACGACGGTCGCGGCGCGCTGGGTCGTGGCCGCCGACGGTCACTACTCGCCCGTGCGGCGGCTCCTCGACACCGTCGGGCCCGCCTCGCGCCGCGCCACCGCGACGCCGTCCGATCTCGGCACGTGGCACGCGTTCCGCCAGTACTTCGACGGCGTCGACGACCCGCGCCTGTGGGTGCTGTTCGACGCGGAGCTCCTGCCCGGGTACGCGTGGGTGTTCCCCGTCGGCGGTGGACGCGCCAACGTCGGCTTCGGCGTGCTGCGCGATCCCCACGAGGACGCGCCGACCGGCAAGCGCCTCGCTGCGCAATGGCGGTCGCTCCTCGCGAGCGACGCGTTGCGCGACGTGCTCGGACGCGACGCAGCGCCCGCGGCGACCCATCGGGCGTGGCCGATCCCGGCGTCGTACGACCGCGCCCGCCTCGCGTCCGGTCGCGTGCTGTTCACCGGCGACGCCGCCAGCGTGGTCGACCCGATGACCGGTGAGGGGATCGCGCAGGCGCTCGACACCGGCGTGCTCGCCGTGCGGGCGATCGCACGCGACGCGACGCCCGACGCGGTCGGAGCCCGGTACCGCCACAGCGTCGAGCTCGCCCTGGGCACCGATCTCCGCTTCGCGGCCGCGCTGCAGCGGATCCTCCGGGTGCGCTTCGGCGCCGAGGGCGCCATCGGCGCGGCCGGCCTCACCCCGTGGACCCGCCGCAATTTCGCCCGTTGGATGTTCGAGGACTATCCGCGTGCGGCCCTGTTCACGCCCCGACGATGGGGCCGCGGCACGTTCACCCGCCCGGGGGCGTACGCGGGTTGACCCGCATGTCTTCCTACACTCGTGGGATGGCCGTCACCGAGCACTGGCTGCGCACGCCGCACTGGTCGACCGACATCCCGCTCGCGTCGGCGCACCACCGGCTCGATGCCCTGGCCGAGCACGGCTACGTGGTGCTGCGTGACCTCGACCCCCCGGTCCCCGAGTCGGAGTGGATCGACCTCGAGTACATGGACTGGAAGAGCGGCGGCGACACCAACTTCGCGCCGATCGCGACGGCCGACGGCGAGCTCGAGTGCCGTGGGTTCTGGAAGGAAGGCGACGAGCGCCCCGACAAGAACGGGCTCCTCACGTCGAACGCCGCGCAGTGCCCGGCCCTCGTCCGTGAGGTCACGAGCGTCGGCGCCAACTTCGGTCGGGTGCGCGTGATCAAGCTCGAGCCGCAGGGCTACGAGGCCGCGCTCCGCCAGATCCACCGCGACGACAACAACCGCTTCAACCCCGACACCGACGGTTGGGTCGTGCGATCCTGGCTCGAGCTCACCGACAACCCCGACAGCTTCATGGTGCTCATGGAGCAGGGGCCCGACGGGCTGCCCGACCCGAGCACCGAGGTTCGGCTCCCGCTGCATCGCGGCGCGCGCTTCGTGCTCGACACCCAACGCCTCTGGCACGTGGTGTGCCACCCGGGCACCGCGCCGCGCTACGCCCTGATCTCCAGCTTCGAGAGCGGCCCCGCGCTCGACGCCTGGATCACCGCGCAGCAAGGCTGAGCGGACCCGGCGCCCGCGCCAGTCATCGCTCGACGATTCAGTGAGGCTTGAGTCCCGCCACGCGGGAGCTAATCCGCACTGAACCGCGCGCCGAGCCGCGCTACGCCTTGAGCGAGGCGACCATCGCACGGGTGGCGTCGCGGTCGGCGGCGTACGGCATGTAGAAGCTGAGGCGGTCGACCAGACCACCGAACCGGGCCACGAGCTTGCGGGCGACGTCGTCGGGCTCGGCGACCACCGCGAACGCGTCGAGCATCTCGTCGGTGACGAGGTCGCCCATGGCCACCCACTCACCCCGCTTCGACATCACGTTGAGCTCGTCGCCCACCTCGCCCCAGCCGTGCAGCGCCAGCACCGGGCGGTACGCCGGCGTGGAGCCGTAGAACGCGATCTGCTGGCGCGTTGCCTGCTTCGCCGCCGCCATCTCGGCCTCGTTGGTGCCGCTCACCACGAACAACGGCCCGCTGATCTCGAAGTCGGCACGGGAGCGGCCGGCCTTGGCGAGGCCCCGCTCGATCGCGGGGAGCGTCACCTCGCGGACGTACCGCTCGGTGGTGAACCCGTGCACGATCATGCCGTCGGCCACCTCGCCCGCCGCTTCGGTCATCAGCTCGCCGACGCCCGCGAGCCACACCTTCGGCGCGCCGTACTCGCTCGCACCGGGGCTGAAGAACGGCGTCATCAGCGTGTGCTTGTAGAACTCACCGTCGAAGTCGAGCTTCGTGCCGTCGTGCCACGCCGCCCAGATGGCGCGCATCGCGAGCACGAACTCGCGCATGCGGGCCGCGGGGCTCGACCACGGCATCGAGAACCGGCGCTCGATGTGCGGCTTGATCTGACTGCCCAGCCCGAGCACGAAGCGACCCTTGCTCGCGACCTGGAGGTCGTTGGCGATGATCGCCATCGTCATCGGCGTACGCGCGAACGCGACCGCGATGCCGGTGCCGATCTCGAGCCGTTCGGTCGCCTCGATCGCGAGCGGCAACGGCAGGAACGCGTCGTGGTTCGTCTCCGCGCTGAACCCGCCGTCGTAGTCGGTGTCCTCGAGCTCGCGTGCCCGACCCGCCACCTCGGAGAACGTCCCGCCGAGCATCCCGTCGACTTTCATGCCTGCTCCCCCGATCCGGGCGTCGCCGCTGCGGTCAGTGCTGGACCCTATCCGCATGGGTGTCGTAGCCCCGCGGTACCGTCGGATCGATGAGCCTCGCACTGCCCCGATCGCTGTCGCCGAGCGCCTGCTCCGCGTTCAAGCAGTGTCCGCTCGCGTTCCGCTTCTCCTACATCGACCGGCTGCCCGAGCCGCCGTCGGCCGCCGCGAGCAAGGGCACGCTGGTGCACCGCGCGCTGGAGCTCCTCCTCGACCGGCCACCCGACGAGCGCGTGATCGACGCCGCGCTCGTCGACCTCCAGCAAGCCCGCGTCGAGCTCGCGATCCACCCCGAGTTCGCGGAGCTCGACCTCACCGACGACGAGTGGGCCGGGTTCCACGCCGACGCCGAGACGCTCGTGCGCCGCTACTTCGAGCTCGAGGACCCGCGCACCGTTCGCCCCATCGGCCTGGAGCTCAAGCTCGAGGCCGACCTCGGCGGGGTGCGGCTCCGCGGCGTGATCGACCGGCTCGACCTCGACGAGCACGGCGACATCGTCGTCACCGACTACAAGACCGGATCGGTCCCCTCCGAGCTCTGGGAGGCGAAGAGCCTCAGCGGCGTGCACATCTACGCCCTGCTGTGCGAGCGCATGCTCGGCCGGCGCCCGGCACGGGTGCAGCTCTTCTACCTCTCGAAGCCCGAGGCGATCATCGCCACACCCACCGACCAGTCGATCACCGGCGTCGAGCGCAAGACCTCCGCGATGCACGCCGCGATCGCCACGGCGTGCGCACGCGACGACTTCCGCCCCCACCCCGGCCGCTTGTGCGACTACTGCGCCTTCAAGGCCTACTGCCCCTCGTTCGGCGGCGACCCGATCGATGCCGCCGAGCTGCGCGGTCCGGGCACCGTCATCGCACCGCCGCTGCCGCTCAGCGTCTGAGGCGCGGCGGGCGCAGCGGGGGGAGCCCGCGGCCCGTCGCCCATCACCCGTCGTCGGGCATATTGGGGGACATGACCGACGCTCCCGGCGCCACCGACGCTCTCGACGCGCCGCGGCTCACGCTCATGGCCGTGCACGCGCACCCCGACGACGAGTCGAACAGCACGGGCGGCACGCTGGCGCGCTACTCGGCCGAAGGCGTGCGCACCGTGCTCGTCACGTGCACCAACGGCGAGTACGGCGACGCGCCCGGCCACATCAAGCCCGGTGAGGACGGCCACGACCCCGACGACGTCGCGCGCATCCGGCTCGGCGAGTTGGAGCAGGCGACCGCGTCGCTCGGCGTCACCCACGTGGAGGTGCTCGGCTACCGCGACTCGGGCATGGAGGGATGGCCCCAGAACGACCATCCCGACGCGTTCCACGCGCAGCCCGACGACGTCGTGGTGGCCCGACTCGCCGAGCTGATCGAGCGGTACCGCCCGGAGGTGGTCGTGACCTACTTCGACAACTCCGGGTACAACCACCCCGACCACCTCAAGGCGCACGACGTGACCCGCAAGGCGATCGACGCCACCGGCATCCCCCGCAAGCTGTACCTGATCGCGCGCCCACGCTCGTACCGCGATCGCATGCGCGAGATCGCGGCCCTCCACGGCGTCGAGATGCCCCAACTTCCGCAACCGCCGGCCGCTGACCCCGACCAGCCAGAGGCTCCGCCGCGACCCTTCGGTGTCGACGACGCGATGATCACCACGCACATCGACGCGTCGCGCTACGCCGATCGCAAGCTCGCCGCGTTGAGCGCCCACCAGAGCCAGCTGGAAGGCTCGTTCTTCCTGCGCTTCCCGGACGACGCGTTCGCCGAGGTGTTCGGCGTGGAGACGTTCATCCGCGACCTCGACACGTCGGGCGCGCCGCTCCCCGAGGACGACCTGTTCGCCGGTCTGCGCTGACGCGCTCGTCCGGTGCTCGGGTCCGGGTGGACGGCGCGGCGTCGTACGCTGCTCCGATGCTCCCGCAGGGACGGCTCCGTCGCTTCGTCGATCGGGTCCACGCGCTCGACGTCGCGATCGACGAGTGGGTCGACCGTGTGCGCAGCCCCTCGCTCGACCCCGTCTTCTACGGGCTCTCCTCGGCCGCCGACCACGGCCTGATCTGGCTCGGCATCGGGTCACTCACTGCGGCACGCCACGGCGATCCCGGCCTCGCGCTGCGCCTGGGCGCGTCGATGGGGGTGGAGTCTGCGCTCACCAACGGCCCGATCAAGCTGTGCTTCCGGCGGGTGCGCCCGATCCTCGACGCACCCGACGATCCGCTCCCCTACGGGATGCACCGTCCCGTCACGAGCTC
>DASUMF010000485.1:0-5179 GCA_036277835.1 Acidimicrobiia bacterium | reverse complement strand
GCCGGCGCGGCCGTCGTCGAGGATCGTGCGGGCGAGCTGGACCCCGTTGCCGAGGTCGTCGACCAGGTCGGCCACGAGCAGCGCCGCCGCCGCGTTGAGGCTCACGATGTCGCGGATCGCGCCCGACGCGCCGGCGAACGTCTTGTGCACGACGTCGGCATTGCCGGCCGCATCGCCACCGGCGAGTGCCCCGTGCTCCGCATACGGGATGCCGAAGTCGGCGGGGTCGACGTCGAACACGCGCACGTCGCCGTCGCGCAGCTCGTGCACCGTCGACGTGGTGGTGACCGTGAGCTCGTCGAGCCCGTCGTGGCCGTAGAACACCAGCGCCCGCTCGGCACCCAGCTCGGCGAGCGCGCCGATCACCCGCTCCGCCATCGACGGGTCGGACACGCCGACGACTTGGCGGCGCACGCCCGCCGGGTTGGCGAGCGGACCGAGGAAGTTGAACGTGGTGGGCGTGCCGAGCTCCCGGCGCACCGGCGCCGCGAAGCGCATCGCCGAGTGGAACCGCTGTGCGAAGCAGAAGCCGATGCCCGCCTCGCGCACGCAGCGCGCGACGCCGACCGGACCGAGGTCGATGACGACGCCGAGCGCTTCGAGCACGTCCGTGGAGCCGCACTGCGACGACGATGCCCGGCCGCCGTGCTTCGCCACCGGAGCCCCCGCGGCCGCGGCGACCAGCGCCGCCATCGTCGACACGTTGACGGTGCCGGCACGATCGCCGCCGGTCCCGCAGGTGTCGATCGGCGCGCGATCCAGTCCGTCGAGCTCGACGCGCTCGGCGAACCCGAGCATCGTGCGCACGAGCGTCGCGAGCTCGGCAGGAGTCTCGCCCTTCGCGCGCAGTCCGACGGCGAACCCCGCGATCTGCGCGTCGGTCGCCTCGCCCGCGAGGATCGCCGTCATCGCACGTTCCACGACGTCGGTCGGGAGGTCCTCGCGTCGGAGCAGACGCCCGATCGCGTCGGGCCAGAGCGGGGCAGTCATGTCCGTGGAGGATACCGAAGCCCTCTCCGCGGAGACGGCCGGGAAGGGGTGTGGTCAGCCGCAGCGGCGGCGCGCCGGACCGCGAAACGCCGTCAGCGTGTGGTCAGGCGCTCTTGCGCCGTTGGCGCACCAGGCGACGCCGTTCGCGCTCGCTCAGCCCGCCCCACACGCCCTGCTTCTCGCGGTGCGTGATCGCGTACTCGAGGCACGGCTCGCGCACCGGGCACACCATGCAGATCGCCTTGGCCGGCTCGGCCGCCTCGTCGGCGTCGGCCGGCGGGTGGAACAGCTCGGGGTCGGACCCGAGGCAGCGGGCGTACTGACGCCAGTCCGTGCTCATGCAGAGAGCTTCGGCCGGTCGCGCCGCCGCCCTGAGAGCGAAATGCGCGACGCCGCGATCGGCGTCCGCCAAGGCCGGGAGGCTGATGCCCTGCCCGTAGGATGCCGCAGGTGACGTCCGGCACAGTCCCCTCGTCGGCGTCCGGGCGCGACCATCAGCGCGGCCAGCTGCTCGCGATCGGCCTCGCATTCCTCGCCACCCTGCCGGGCCTGCTCACACGCCTCGCCGGCTACCACCCACCCGCCTACGTCGCGCCGGTCGCGTTCGGGCTCGCGATCCTCGGCTCGGCGTTCCTGTTGGCATGGGCGGCCGAGGTGCTCCAGCTCGACGTGTCGCAGGGCCTCTCGCTCACAGTGCTCGCGCTGATCGCGGTGCTGCCCGAGTACGCCGTCGACTTCGCGTTCGCCTCGAAGGCCGGCCAGGACCCCGACAAGTACGCGCCCCTCGCCCTCGCCAACATGACCGGCGCCAACCGGCTCCTCATCGGCGTCGGTTGGTCGATGGTCGTGCTGCTCGCGGCGTGGCGCATCACCCGCATCGCGCGCCGACGGGGATACCGCGGCGAGATCGACACCGACGTGCACCTCGAGCGCCCACACGCGATCGAGATCTCGTTCCTCGCGCTCGCCACCGTGTATTCGTTGACGCTGCCGTTCAAGAGCACGCTCACGCTCGTCGACTCCGCCGTGCTCATCTCCATCTTCGTCGTGTTCGTGTTCCGGATCGCGCGCTCCCCGGCAGAGGAGCCACACCTCGTCGGACCGGCGCGGCTCGTCGGGTCGCTGCCGGTCGTGCAGCGGCGTGTCGCGGTCGGCGTGCTCCTCGCCTACGCGGCGGCCGTGATCTTCATGTGCGCGGAGCCGTTCGCCGAATCGCTCGTGCACGTCGGCGAACAGGCCGGCGTCGACACGTTCCTTCTCGTGCAGTGGCTCGCGCCGCTCGCGTCGGAAGCACCCGAGCTGCTCGTCGCCGGACTGTTCGCGTGGCGCCTGCAGACCAGCGCGGGGCTCGGCACGCTGCTGTCGTCGAAGGTGAACCAGTGGACGCTCCTCGTCGGTTCCCTGCCGATCGTGTTCGCGGTGTCGGCGGGCGCGTTGCACGGCCTGCCTCTCGACTCGCTGCAGCGCGAGGAGCTGTTCCTCACGGCAGCACAGTCGGTGTTCGCGATCGCCGTGCTCGCGAACCGCAGCATGAGCGTGCGCGAAGCGTGGATGCTCTTCGGCCTCTTCATGTTCCAGTTCGTGCTCGGCGGCGTGCTGCCCGAGCACCTCGCGGAGTACGAGCGGATCGCGGTGGGCGTGCTCTACCTCGTGCTCGCCGCGTTCTTCCTGTTCCGCGAGCGCACGGTGATCCGTCCGCTCGTCCACGACGGGCTGCGGGAGCCGGTCGAGGAGCTGTTCCGTGAGGACGAGCCCGCTCCGGTGCCGCCGTGGGCACAGGACTTCCCGTCGTGACGCACGCGGACCCGCCCCAGTTGGCAAGCTGGATGCGATGAGCGACGAGCCCGTCTCCCCCGCGCCGCCGTCACCCGTGACGCCGGAACAGACCGACGGCGTCGTCAACCGCGCCGCGGTGGTGTACAGCGCGCTCGTCGGACTCCTGATCCTTGTAGCAGCGAGCGTGATCGACGCCATCCTCGACCGCAACGTCGACAACTACAACGACTCCGGCTGGCGCTACGTGCTGTTCGTGATGGTGCTCGTGGGCTACTTCGTCGCCGGTTTCCTCGCCGGTCGTCGGGCACCGGGAGGCGCGCTCACCAACGGCGCGCTGGCCGGCACGTTCACGTTCGTGCTGTGGGTGCCGGTGCGCATGATCATCTGGGCCGTGCGCGACGAGCACGAGCAGCTCTTCACCGGCGTCGACCCGGTGTTCAAGCCCGGCCAGATCTTCGGCCACCTCGTGATCGCGTCGGCGCTCGGCATGCTCGGCGGCATCCTCGGCGCCCGCTCCGCCATCAAGCGCGCCCGCTAATTCATTGCGGGATGAGTCCCGCCAGGCGCAACTCATTCACCACTGAATCGCGCGACGGGAGGCCGTAGCCTGGGGACGGCAGCGAGTTGGCCGGGTGACCGCGTACCGCGATGCTCGCATCCGGTCCGAGGAACGTCCGGACTCCACAGGGCATGGTGCTGGGTAACGCCCAGTCGGGGTGACCCGCAGGACAGTGCAACAGAGAGCAGACCGCCGATGGCGCGGGACCCCTCGGGGCCAGCGCACAGGTAAGGGTGAAACGGTGCGGTAAGAGCGCACCAGCACCCGGGGTGACCCGGGTGGCTCTGCAAACCCCACCAGGAGCAAGGCCGAGCAGGGGAAGGGCGGCCCGCCCGATGGCACTTCGGTGCCGGCATCCCCGGGTAGGCCGCACGAGCCGTCGGGTAACCGCCGGCCGAGATGGATGGTCACCACGGGCTTCGGTCCGTACAGAATCCGGCGTACAGGCCGACTCGCTGCCACTTTCCGTCAGCCTCGCATCGTTTCGCGCGGTGATCCGTGGCTGTGTGATTGCCGAGTTGGCAGCGCGGCGCGACAGAGGGGCCTAGCGTTTCCCGTGATGCGCAAGTTCGTGTGCCTCGCGGTGCTCGCGGCAGCACTTCTCGGCGTTGTTGGCTGCAGGAGCGACGACGACGTCGTGCTCCCGTCGGACAAGGTCGTTGTCGTCCGCCGCGCTGGGAGCGAGCCGAGGTGCTCAGACGTGATGCGTTCGACCACGACCAGCACCACCACGAAGACTCAGCCGCTTGTCAACGGAAGCCGCGCCACGATCATCATCGGCGTCGTCGAGTGCCGTCCCTGACTGACCAGTGATGCCGGCGTAGCACTCGCCGATCCTGGGACAGCGCCTTTCCTATGCACTGCGCGCCCGCAGGTGCTCGACCTCTTGGCGCAGGGCTTCGATCGTTCGATCGCGGTCCGCGAACTCTCGCTGAACCTCGGAGAGCAACTCGACCACGCCGTTGAGCTGGCCGTCCGGTGACCCTTGTGCCGCCGAACCGGTTCGGTTGTCGTCGGCGAGCTCGTCCTCCCTGTCCGATCGGACCAGGAACTCCGCGAACTTCGCGGTGACGAGGGCGAAGGTCGAGATGCCCACCACCATCGTGAAGCCGCCGATGATTCGACCCGCGGCCGTGACCGGGAACACGTCGCCGTAGCCAACGGTCGTGATCGTCGTGAGCGACCACCAGAGTGCGTCGAAGAACGAGTGGACGCGTTCGCCTTGCCCGACGTCCTCGACCATCGTGAAGAGGACCGCGGACAGGATCCAGGTGAAGCCTGCGAGCCCGAGCCCGAACGCGGCCGCGTGTCGGCGCAACACGGTTCGCCCTTCGCGTGCGCTGACTCCGCCGATCGCCACGACCCGGAGCACGACGACGATGAAGCGCAGCACGCGACCCGCCCGCAGCACACGCAGCACGCCGAACGCAGAAAGCGCGGGGATCACCGCGAGCGCTTGCGTGACGACGATGAGCGCGGAGGTCCATTCGTGTCGAACGTACGAGCGTCGATTCGCGCAGACCAACAACTCCACGAAGTAGTCGGTCGCGAACGCGACAAGCACGACGAGGTTCGCGATGTCGAGAAATTCTCGGTCGAGGACGATCAGGTCGTCCCGGATCAGTTCCAAGAGCAGGAGGGGCAGTGATCCGATCGCGAGGATGAGCAGCGGGAGGTCGGTCCATTTCCGCCACGCAGCGAGGCGTGGCGTCATGTAGTCAGCTGTCTCTGGCGTCAGGAAGTCAGCCTCGGTGCTCATCCGCGCGAATCGTGACACGACGCCCCTTGTTCGGCGGGGATATTCACGCCGCGAACGTCGGAAATCAATTCGTTGTCAAGTGCTGACGGCGGCGG
>DASUMF010000484.1:0-4892 GCA_036277835.1 Acidimicrobiia bacterium | reverse complement strand
GAGCACCTTCATCGCAGCCACCGCATGCTCATACGAGCTCGCGCTCGTGCAGGTACGCGTAGATGGCCTCGGCCGCGCCGGCTTCGTCGTCGATCGTGACCGTCGCGCCACGCGCCGGAGGCGGCCCGACGGCCAGCACCTCGGTGGTGGAGCCCGTGGCACCGACGGTGCTCGGGTCGAGGCCCAGCTCCGCGATCGTGAGCACGTCGAGGGGCTTCTTCTTCGCACCCATGCGGCCTTTGAGCGACGCGTAGCGGGGCTCGTTGATCGCGTCGCTGACCGCCACCAGCGCCGGGAGGGGTGCCTCGATCACGTCGTTGCCGTACTCGGTCTCCCGACGAACGGTGATCCTGCCGTCGGCGAGGGTGACCGCCGATGCCTGCGACACGAACGGGCGGTGCAGCTTCTCCGCGACGGCCGCCCAGAGCGCGCCTCCCCCGCTGTCGCTCGACTGCTGGCCGAACAGGACCAGATCCGCGGCTTCCCGTTCGAGGACCGCGGCGAGCACCGCGGCGGTGGCGAGCAGGTCGGAGCCGGCCGCGCCGGCGTCGGACACGAGCACCGCCCGGTCGACCCCCAGCGCGAGCGC
Source organism: Acidimicrobiia bacterium (assembly GCA_036277835.1). GTDB lineage: Bacteria > Actinomycetota > Acidimicrobiia > IMCC26256 > DASPTH01 > DASUMF01. Next base: position 4,303 of record DASUMF010000484.1, on the reverse strand, counting down.
GGTGCGCAGCGACTCGTCGGCTTCCGCGGGCCCGACGGACACGACGACCACCTCGGCGCCGTCACGCTCGCCGATGCGGATCGCCTCTTCGAGCGCGTGCTTGTCGAACTCGTTGATCTCGCCGGGGCCGCTGCGGTCGAGTCGGTGCGTGTCGGGCAGCATCCGCACGCGGCCGACGGGCACGTGCTTGACGCACACCACGACCTTCATGGGGCGACCTTCATGGGGGGCGATCCTAGCGATGTCGATCAGGACGACGACGCTCCGGCACGGGCCTCAGCCGATCGGCGGGAGCTCGGCTTCCTGCCCGACCTGGAAGCACTGACCGTTGAGCGATTCGTCGACGACGAGGCGCAGCGCGGTGCGTGCGTTCGCCTCGACCGACGGCATCGCGGCCGTCTCGGGGTTGAAGATCTCCTTCGGCAGCTGGCGCATCATGTCGGTGTCGGCGCCCGCCGCGAGCAGGTTGGTGCGGATCCCGAAGCGCTCGAGCTCCTGCGCGAGCGTGTAGCTCAGACCGTTCATCCCGCCCTTGGCCGCCGAGTACGACGAGAAGCCGATCGTGCCGTGGATGCCGGCGCCCGACGTGATGTTGAGGATCGACCCGTGCCCGAGCTGCTTCATCCCGGGCACGAGCTCGCGGATGTACCAGAACGGCGCGGTCAGGTTCACGAGGAGCGTCTCGTCCCACTCCTCGTCGGTGACGCGGGTGATCGCGGTGCGCGGTGCGATGGCGGCGTTGTTCACGAGCACGTCGATCGGCCCGAGCGCGTCGGCCGCGCTCCTGCACAACGCCTCGATCTCCGCCTTCGACGACTGATCGGCACCGATGCCGATCACGGTGCTCCCCGCGACCTGGTCGCCGATCTCGCGCGCGGCTTGTTCGGCGGCGTCCTGCCGGCGACCGTTCACCACGAGCGCCGCGCCTTCTGCGGCGAAGAGCTCCGCGATGGCGCGCCCGATGCCGCGCGTGGACCCGGTCACCAGTGCCACGTGCCCGTCGAGCGCTCCCATCGCAACCCCCAAAGTCTGCTGTGATCCCAGCTCCGCCGGAGCCTACCGATCCCCCGCGACCAGGCACCTCGCGTCGAGGTGGCTCAGGCGCAGGAGCTCGCGTGCTTCAAGCGGGGGTCGACGAATCGGAACGATCGGGCACAGGACCGGTCTGCGAAGCAAGCCTGCATGGTCAGCGCGTGCGGCGGCAGACTGTCGCAGTGGGAGACGTCCAGTACGCCAAGCGAGATGACACGCACATCGCCTATCGAGTGCTCGACGGGCCCGACTCGGTCGAGATCGTGATGGTGTCGGGCTTCAACTTCCCCATCGAGCTGCTCCCCGAGGATCCGGTCGGCGCGCGGCTCCTCGACGGCCTCAGCTCGATCGGTCGCCTCGCGATCTTCGACCGCCGCGGGATCGGCCTCTCCGACCCGATCGTCGACTGGGAACGACCCCTCGTCGACCAGTGGGGCGACGACCTCGCGACCGTGATCGAGGCAGCCGGCTTCCGCCGACCGTCGATCTTCGCGTGGGACGTGTTCGGCGTCGCACGTCGCTTCGTGGGCCGCTTCCCGGACGCGTGCGACCGGCTCGTGCTGCTCGGCCCGGTGCCCTCGCCCAGTCACGACGGCGACGAGTGGCACGACGAGTTCTGGCAGGACATGCGCCAGGTGACCGCGGGCCAGGGCGATCTCATCACCCGGTCGTTCCCGACGCGCTCGCAGGATCCGGAGTTCCGGGCCTGGCTCGACCGCGCGGGGCGAGCCGGTGCGAGCCCCAGCACCGCGGCGCGGATGATCGAGGCGAACTTCGCGCAGCTCCGCGCGCACCCGGTCGACCACAGTCGCGTGTGCGTCCCGACGCTCGTGCTGCGACGACCGCGCAACCTGACCCAACGGCCCGACATCGTCACGAGGGTCGCCGACGAGATCGAGGGCGCGATCGTCGTCGACCTCCCGGGCGACGACGACCTCGCGATCGGCGCCGACGTCGACGCGCTCATCGCGGAGATCGCACGGTTCCTCACCGGGACCGCGTACGTGCCGCCGCCGACGCGCTCGCTCTGCGCCATCCTGTTCACCGACCTCGTGTCGTCGACCGAGCACGCGGCCGCGCTCGGCGACGAGCGGTGGAAGGCGGTGCTCGATCGACACGACGACGTCGCGCGCACGGTGGTGAGCCGCTGCGCGGGGCGGGTCGTCAAGTCGACGGGCGACGGCGTGCTCGCGGTGCTCCCGTCGGCCACCGCCGCGCTCCAGGCCGCCGACCAGATCCGCCGCGCCCTTGCCGACCAGGCGCTCGAGGTGCGCATCGGCATCCACGTCGGCGAGCTCGAAGCGCGGGGTGACGACGTCGCCGGGCTCGGTGTGCACGTCGCCGCGCGGGTCATGAGCGCGGCCGGCGCAGGAGAGATCCTCGTGTCGGCCACCGTCCCCGCGGTCACGGTCGGCAGCGCGGTCGCGTTCGAGTCACGCGGGCCGCACCAGTTGAAGGGCGTCCCCGGCGAGTGGGAGCTGTTCGCGGCCGTCGACCCCGCGGGCGAGCCGATTTCGAGCTGACTACTCTGTCAACTGGTGGCCGTCGGCGGCCAGACAGATGGAGAGCACCATGAGTCAGAAGCTCGGCTTCCCCGTGTTCGACGGCGACAACCACATGTACGAGACGGCCGAGGCGCTCACCCGGCACCTGCCCGAGCAGTACCGCGGCGCGATCGACTACGTCGAGGTGCACGGCCGCACGAAGATCGCCGTCCGCGGCCAGATCTCGAACTACATCCCGAACCCGACCTTCGACCGCGTCGGGCGCCCCGGCGCACAGGAGGAGTACTTCAAGGTCGGCAACCCCGACGGCAAGAGCGCGCGCGAGATCATCGGGCGCGGCATCGACTGCCCCGATGCGTTCCGGTTCGCGCAGCCGCGCGTCGAGCTGCTCGATTCGCAGGACATCGACTACGCGTTCATCATCCCGACGCTCGCGAGCCTGGTCGAGGAGCGCATGCGCGACGATCCCGACCTGTGCGGCGCGGCGATCCACGCGCTCAACCAGTGGATGGCCGAGGAGTGGCCGTTCACGTACCAGGGCCGCCTGTACTCCACCCCGGTGATCACGCCCGGCCTCGTCGACAACGCGATCGCCGAGCTCGAGTACGTGCTCGACCACGGTGCGAAGGTGATCCTCATGCGCCCGGCACCGGCGTGGGGCTACCAGGGCCCGCGCTCGTTCGCGCTCCCGGAGTACGACCCGTTCTGGGCGAGGGTGCAGGAGTCGGGGATCCTCACGATGATCCACGCGTCCGACACCGGGTACGGCCGCTACACGAACGAGTGGGAAGGTGCGCGCGGCGAGGCCCTGGCGTTCGGCGAGGCGAGCACGTTCTCGCACGCGATGGGCTTGAGCAAGCGCGACATCCAGGACGCGGTGGCGTCGCTCATCTGCCACGGCACCGTCGACCGCTTCCCGAACCTGAGGTTCGCGCTGGTCGAGAACGGCGCCGGATGGGTGCCGGGCATGCTCGACTGGCTCGACCACGCCTACCGCGACATGCCGCACAAGTTCAGCGAGAAGCCGTCCGACACGTTCAAGCGCAGCTTCTGGATGCACCCGTTCCACGAGGAGGACCCGCGCACCCTCGTCGAGCTGCTCGGCGCCGACCACGTGATCTTCGGATCGGACTACCCGCACGTGGAGGGGCTCGCCGAGCCGCTCGCCTACGTCGACGAGCTGCGCGGGCTCCCCGAGGACGACATCCGCAAGATCATGGGCGGGAACGTCATGAACCTGCTCGGCATCGCCGCCTGACCATCCCGCACTTCACGTTTTGGCGTCGCTCACGCGTGATATCCTCGCGCTGGCGACGCCAAAGCATGGGTTCGCGTCGGTCAGTGCGCGCTGGGGCCCTTCGGCACGTCGCGGTACGGACCCTCGCGGTCGCCCGCGCGCTCGCGCGGCATGCCGAGGACACGCTCGCTGATCACGTTGCGCGCCATCTCGGTGGTGCCACCGCCGATCTCGCCCGCCTGACGTGACAGGAAGCCGATCCCACGTCGCCCGAGCCCGATCTCGTCGGGGTCCCACGCCATCGCGGCCTCGCCGGCCAGCTGGAACGAGTACGTCGACGAGCGGGTGCCGTTGACGCCGGAGAGCAGTCGCGAGAGCGCCGCGCCCTGGTCGTTGAGGTAGCCGGTGCCCATGGCGCGCCCGATGCGCTTCATCGCTTCGCCCTGGACGAGCGAGTCGGCACGCAGCTCGCCAATCATGTCGCGTGCGAGCGGGTCGTCGATGCGACCCGATTCCCGAGCGAGCTTCA
>DASUMF010000483.1:0-5370 GCA_036277835.1 Acidimicrobiia bacterium | reverse complement strand
GACGACAGCCTCTGGGCCGAAGCGTTCGAGCACCGGTTCGCGGGCGGTGAGCTCGAGGGTCATGCGCTGGGCAACCTGGTGCTCGTCGGGCTGGCGGAGACGCTCGGGAGCTTCCCTGCGGCCCTCGACGAGGCCGCCCGCCTGTTGGGCGCCGTCGGACGGGTGCTCCCGGCCTCGACCGAGGCCGTCGAGCTGAAGGCCGAGGTGGGCCCGGTCGGTGCGGGGCGGGCGTCGTCGACCGAGGTCGAGGGTCAGGTCGCAGTGGCCAACAGCGGCAACATCCGCCGGGTCGGCCTCGTGCCGGCCGACGCGTCGCCCCCGGCCGATGCCGTGGCCGCCATCGCCGCCGCCGACCAGGTCGTGCTCGCCCCGGGGTCCCTGTACACGAGCATCGTGCCCGTGGTGTGCGTCGTCGAGCTGCGAGAAGCCTTGGCGACGACGAGCGCGCGGGTCGTGCAGGTGGCCAACCTGGAGCCTCAGCTCCCGGAGACCGCCGGCCTCGACGCGACCGACCACCTCCGCGCGGTGCTCGATCACGGCGCTCGGGTGGATACCTTTCTGTACCAACCCGGGGGGCTGGCGGTCGATCTCGACCGCATCCGGGGCTGGGGCGTGGAACCCGTGGCGGGGACAATGGCAGCAGCGAACGGACATACCCACGATCCCGAGCGGCTCGCGGTCATGCTGGGGGCTCTGCTCTCGCCCTGAATCGGGCAGATGTTCGCTGGAAGGGACAAGGAGGTCTCACGATGGCGGTACGGGTCGGGATCAACGGTTTCGGACGCATCGGTCGTTCGTTCACGCGGGCGCTGCTGGCGCGCGGCGCCGACGCGGGTGTCGAGCTGGTGGCGGTGAACGACCCCATGGGTGAGAGCACCACGATGGCGTTCCTGCTCAAGCACGACTCCGTCGGGGGTGTGCTGCCGAACCGCATCGAGGCGCTCGACCACGGTCTCGGCATCGACGGCAAGGAGATCGCCAAGCTCGAGGTGATGGACCCCGCCGAGATCCCGTGGGCGGAGCACGACGTCGACGTCGTGATCGAGTCGACCGGCATCTTCACCGCTCGTGAGAAGGCGGCGGCGCACCTCGGTGGCAGCGTGAAGCGCGTCGTGATCTCGGCACCGAGCGGCGACGCCGACGCCACCATCTGCATGGGCGTGAACGACAACGTGTTCGACGCCGCGCAGCACCTCGTGATCTCGAACGCGTCGTGCACCACCAACTGCCTCGCGCCGCTGGCCAAGGTGATCAACGACCGCTTCGGCATCGAGCAGGGCCTCATGACCACGGTCCACGCCTACACGAGCGACCAGTCGCTCGTCGACCTCGCGAAGACCACCCGCAGCGGCAAGCCCGACCTTCGCAAGATGCGCGCCGCGGGGCTGTCGATCATCCCGGCGAGCACCGGGGCGGCCAAGGCGATCGGCGTGGTGCTGCCCGAGCTCAACGGGAAGCTCGACGGCATGGCGTTCCGCGTGCCCACCCCGACGGGTTCGCTCACCGACCTCACCGCCAACCTCGGCGCCGACGTCACCGTCGAGCAGCTCAACGCGGCATACGAGGAAGCCGCCAACGACAAGTCGTACCGCGGCGTGCTCGAGTACTCGGAGGAGCAGCTCGTGTCGGCAGACATCGTCGGCAACCCGGCGTCGTGCATCTTCTCCGCCGAGGACACGATGGCGGCGGGGCGCATGGTGAAGGTGCTCGGCTGGTACGACAACGAGTGGGGCTACTCGAACCGCCTCGTCGACCTCGTCGCGTTCGTCGGCGAATAAGCGCACCGCGAACCGCACCGAACCTGTGGACCTCCCGCGCCTCGAAGACCTCCCGCTCGCGCGCGGCCAGCGCGTGCTCGTGCGTGTCGACCTGAACGTGCCGATGCACGACGGCGTGATCGACGACGACCTCCGCATCACCACCGCGCTCCCCACGATCCAGTGGTTGCGTCAGCAGCGCGTGGTGGTCGTCGTGGCGGGCCACCTCGGACGACCGAAGGGCCAGGTCGACCTCGCGTACTCCCTTGGTCCGGTCGCGACCCGGCTGGGCGACCTGCTCGGTACCGAGGTGCCGCTCGCACCGGGGATCTACGGCCCGAGGGTCGAGCCTCTGGTCGCATCGACGCCGCCCGGCGACGTGGTGATGCTCGAGAACCTGCGGTTCGATCCAGGCGAGGAGTCGTGTGACCCCGCGTTCTGCACCAACCTGAGCTCGGGGTACGACGCGTACGTCAACGAGGCGTTCGGCGCGTCGCACCGCGCGCACGCATCGATCGTCGGACCGCCCGCGGCGATCCCGCACGCCGCCGGCCGTCTGCTCGTGCGTGAGGTCGAGGTGCTGTCACGTCTGCTGGAGGCCCGTGACCACCCGTTCGTCGCGGTGCTCGGCGGCGCGAAGGTGAGCGACAAGCTCAAGGTGATCGACGCGCTGCTCGAACGCTGCGACTCCGTGCTCGTCGGCGGCGCGATGGCGTTCACGTTCCTCGTCGCCCAGGGTCGATCGGTCGGCAATTCGCTCGTGCAACCGGAGATGGTCGACGAGTGCGCGCGGTTGCTCGCCACGGGTCGGGTCCGCATCCCGTCCGACGTGGTGATCGCGCGCGAGCCGTCGCCCGATGCCGAGGTGCGCGTCGTGCCCGCCGGCGCGATCCCCGACGGGTGGATGGGCCTCGACATCGGTCCGGCAACGGCGATCGCGTACGCCGACGAGGTCGAGGCGGCGGCAGCCGTGCTCTGGAACGGGCCGATGGGCATGTTCGAGGTCCCGCCGTTCGACGCCGGCACGCGCGCCGTCGCCGAGGCGGTCGCGCACTCGGGTGGGTTCAGCGTGGTCGGCGGTGGCGACAGCGCCGCCGCGATCCGTCAGTTCGGGCTGGCCGACCAGGTCAGTCACGTCAGCACCGGTGGGGGCGCGTCGCTCGAGTTCATCGAGCTCGGCGACCTCCCAGGATTGGAAGCACTGCGCAATGGCTGATTCCGACTCGGGAGCCGGCACCGACGGCCGCATGCCGATCATCGCCGCCAACTGGAAGATGCACCACGACCACCTCGTCGCGATCCAGGTCACGCAGAAGCTCTCGTACCGCCTCGATTCCGACGACCACGAAGGCGTCGAAGTCGTGATCTGCCCGCCGTTCACCGACCTCCGCACCCTGCAGACGCTCATCGACAGCGACAAGCTCGCGTTCAAGCTCGGCGCGCAGAACTGCTACTGGGAGGAATCGGGCGCGTTCACCGGCGAGGTGAGCCCGGTGTTCCTCGCCAAGCTCAACGTGCAGTACGTGATCGTCGGGCACTCGGAGCGACGCCAGCTCTTCGGTGACACCGACGAATGGGTCAACAAGAAGGTCAAGGCCGTGATCAAGCACGGCATGACGCCGATCGTGTGCGTGGGCGAGACGCTCGAGGAACGTGAGGCGGGGGAGACGCAGGCGAAGGTCACGACCCAGACCCGCGCTGCGTTCGAGGGTGTGAAGAAGGCCGATGCCGCGGCGTGCGTGGTCGCGTACGAGCCGATCTGGGCGATCGGCACCGGACGCAACGCGACACCCGACGACGCCAACGACACGTGCGGTGTGGTGCGCGGCGCGCTGACGGAGCTCTACGGCGACGACGTCGCGCAGGCCGTCCGCATCCAGTACGGGGGCAGCGTGAAGCCCGGCAACATCGCCGAGCTGATGGCGATGCCCGAGATCGACGGCGCGCTCGTGGGGGGCGCGTCGCTCGATCCCGACGACTTCGCACGCATCGTCCGGTACGGGAGGGCGTAGTAACCTCGTGCCGTGCTGAACGCGATCCTGCTCGTCGTTGACATCGCCTCCGCCCTCGGGCTGATCTTCCTGATCCTCCTGCACTCGGGTCGCGGCGGCGGATTGTCCGACATGTTCGGTGGTGGGCAGCTCGGTGGTTCGATGGCCGGTTCCACGGTGGTGGAGCGCAACCTCGACCGCCTCACCGTCATCACGTCGGTGATCTTCATCTTCTCCACGGTCCTGCTCGCCCTCCGCCTCGACTGAGCCGACCCTCTTCGCCCCTCGAACTGGCGTCGAATCGGCTCGATAATCGAGCCAAACCGACGCCAGTTCGCTGTTTGGGGAGCACGATGGTGGCGGGTTGACGCCAGTTCGCGGGTGAGAGCGACTGAAATGGCTCAAGTCCTGCTGCGGTCGCGTCGTTCCTGATCACGAGTGGGTCTCACATCCGCTCGGCGTCTCTGGGGACGTCCATGATCGGCGGCGAAGCTTGGGGGCCTCCGATGCACTCGGTACGCGCAATGGGCAGAAAGGCCTGGGTCGCCGCGGCAGTCACGAGCCTCGTCGCGGCTGCGCTCGGCGCATCTGCCGCCGGTGCCGCTGACCGGAGCGCCCCGACGACGGGGTCGATCACGATCGGCGCCGAGGAGTTCCCGCCGGTCCTCAACAACTTCTCGTCCGCGGGCAACGGTCAGTGGACAGGCATGGTCGTCGGCCCCGCACTCGCGCGCGGCTACAAGCTCATGCCCGACTTCACGTACCAGCCGTGGATCTTCGACAAGGACTGCGCCGTCGTGTCGGCGTCGCCGTTCACGGTGAGCTGCACCCTCCGCCCCGACGCGGCGTGGTCCGACGGCGTCGCGCTCACCGCCGACGACTTCAAGTTCACCTACGACACGATCATGAATCCGAGCAACGACATCGTGAGCCGGCTCGGCTACGACAAGATCACCGCGTTCAACGTGATCAGCCCGACCGAGTTCCAGATGGTGTTCGCGGAGCCGTTCGCACCGTTCCGCGACCTCTGGGCCGGCACGAGCACGACCGTGCTCCCGAAGCACGTGCTCGAAGGCACGAACTTCAACCGGGTCTGGAACAGCTGCATCTGCGACCCGAAGACGAAGCAGCCGATCTCGAGCGGCCCGATGATGGTCGAGTCGTTCAAGCCCGACCAGCAGGTCACGCTCGTGCCGAACCCCAACTACTGGGGGACGAAGGCCACGGTGTCGAAGGTCGTGTTCGTTCCCGTGCCCGACAGCAACTCCGAGGTGAACGCGTTCCGCGCCGGTGAGGTCGACATCATCTACCCGCAGAACCAGATCGGGTTGCGCAAGAAGATCGAAGCGGTCGACGGCGCGCACTACACCTCGTCGCTCGGGCCGCAATGGGAGCACTTCGACATGCTCTCCACCGTGAAGGGGCTCGACGACATCCAGGTTCGCACCGCGATCGCCACCGCGATGCCGCGCCAGCAGATCGTCGACCGCCTGGTGAAGGACGCGAACGACGACGCGGTCGTGCTCGACAACGTGATGTGGATGGCGAACCAGCAGCAGTACGTGCCGAACTGGTCGATCTACCCGGCGGCGGGCGACGTGAACGCGGCGAACGCGATGCTC
>DASUMF010000482.1:0-2667 GCA_036277835.1 Acidimicrobiia bacterium | reverse complement strand
GAGCACGTGCGCCACCTCGCGCGCGCCGAGCGGCGCGAGCGCCTCGTCGAGCAGGAGCGTGCGGTGCTCGACGCCCGCGTTGCTCCCCACGTCGTCGTCCTCGAGGGCGCGAGCAATCGCAACCATCGCGCGGTCCGCCGGTTCGAGCGACCCTGCCAACACGTCGGGCGCGACGCCGACGTCGAACCGGTCGAGCAGCATCGTCGCCCTCGTTCGCAGCGCGCGACGGTCGATCGTGCCGAAGCGTGAGGTCGTGAACCCGCTGCCGAGCGCGATGTTCTCGGCGACGCTCAGGTCGGGGACGAGTGCGAGGTCCTGGTGCACGACGCGGAGACCGAAGCGCCGTGACCACTCCGGAGTGACGCGATCCGACGCGATGCGCGCAGCGCCGAGCTCGATCACACCTCCCGCGTCACCCCGCACCACGCCGGCGACGACCTTGACCAGCGTCGACTTGCCCGACCCGTTCGCGCCGAGCAGCGCGTGCACCTGACCAGGGCGCACCGAGAGCGAGACGTCGCCCAGGGCGGTGGTCGCGCCGTAGTGCTTCGACAGGCGCGAGATCGCGAGCGCAGCGGGACGCTCGTCGGACGTCATCCGGTCGCGCCCCACGCCTTCCGGTATTGCGTCTCGTAGTCGATCCGCGAACGCGCGGGGCCCGACGGCGGAAGGTTGTGATCTGCGTCTGCGAGCATCCATCCGACGCCGCTCGCGACCGGCGCCTCACCGCGGAAGACGCTGTTCAACGTGTCGACCGCCGCCCAGCCGAGCCACTCGGAGGGGAAGACGTTCACCGCCGTGATCTTCCCGTCGCGCAGCAGGTCGAGCTCGGGCTCGAGCCCCTCGCCGCCCATGACGTCGATGTGGTCGGGGTTCGCGCCGAGCGCCGGGATGATGCCGAGCGTGGTGGCGAACGTGAACGGGCTCTTGATCCACGTGACCTCGGGGTGGCGCAAGAGCTCCGCTTGGATCTTGGGTACGAGGCGCCCGTTCGTGAAGTCGGCGGTGGTGATCTCCAGCGTGCTGACGATCTCGGACCCGTGTGAGCGCGCGATCTGCTTCCGGAACCCGTCGTCGGTGTAGAAGAGCGTCGTGAACTCCGGGTCCTGTAGCACGAGGATCTTCGCCGCGTTGTCCGACGCGTGGACGATGTAGCTCGCCTGATCGGCACCGTACCCACGCGCGAACGCAGCGGGGTCGGAGGCGAGTGGTTCGAGGTTCACCGGCGCGCTGAAGAGGCCCCGCTTCGCGCCGCCGCCGTGCGGGTCGTCGCAGTCGAACGCACCGCCGGCGACTACCGAGATCTTCGCTGCGCGCGCTTCGCGCAGCGGGCCGGCGACCGCCTGGCAGTCGATCGCACCGAGGATGATGCCGTCGACCCCGGCTGCGATGGCCTGACGGACGAGGGGCGCGTAGTTCGCGGGGTTCAGCTCCGCGTCGTACACGTCGACCTGCCACCCGATCGCCTTCGCCGCGGCGACCGCGGCGTCGACCCCGACCTTCGCGGTGCTCGACGCCTGCCCCGCGGAGATCACGACGACGTGCTTCCCGGGAACGGCCGGTCGAGGCGTGGGGTCGACCGGCGTGCTCCGGCCGCGCAGCGCGCGGTCGGTGGCGCGGCTCGCGGCGCGCTCTTCCCTTGTCTGTGCGCCCCCTGTCGGTGCGGCCCCTGTCTGTGCGGCGGGTGTCTGTGCGGCGCCGATCGCGGTCACGAGCACGAGCGCGACGGCGGTGACGAGCCACCAGCGACGTCGACCCCCTCCGACCGGCACGCACGACAGTCTGCCCGCTTGCACCCCACGACGGAGAGCAGGGGTGGGTCTACGCTCCTCATCGGACGCAGTGCGAGGGGGAGCGATGACCACGGTGCACGAGGGATTCCGGTTCGAGCACGCGCCGATGGCGAAGGACCGAGCCGCCGGCTGGAGCTACGTCCGCGCCGCGGGTGACGTGATCCGGCTCGCCGACGGTACCTGGATGCTCACCAGCCCCGAGGCGGTGCAGTTCGGTCACCGCCATCCCGAGATCTTCTCGTCGGCGCGGGCGTTCGACGGGTTGGGCAGCCCCGTGCCGCTCATCCCGATCGCGGTCGACCCGCCCGAGCACGTGCGCTACCGGAAGATCCTCGACCCGATGCTCGCTCCGAGGGTCATCAACACCATGGACGCCAGCCTTCGAGCGCAGGCACGTGCGCTGATCGAGGGCTTCGTCGACCACGGCTCGTGCGACGCGGTGGCGGAGCTCGCCCGCCTCTACCCGACGCAGGTGTTCCTCACGCTCTTCGGCATGCCGGTGGAGGATCGCGACCAGTTCATCTATTGGGCCGAGACGATCATCGAGCACAGCAGCCGCGACAGCACCGCAGAGCTCGCGCCCGAGGTGGCCGAGTGCGCGACGGCGCTGTTCACGTACCTGCAGCAGTGCGTCGACGAGAAGCGCGCCAACCCCGGCGACGACCTCCTGAGCTCGATCCTGGTGCTCGACGGCGACGACGCCTGGACGAACGACGAGCTCCTCGGGATGTGCTTCCTGTTCATTCTCGCCGGGCTCGACACCGTCACCGCGATGATCGGCTTCGTGCTGCTGCACCTCGCGCGCGAGCCTGAGCTGCGCGCGCGCATGATCGCCGACCGGACGCTCGTGGCCCCCGTGATCGAGGAGATCCTG
>DASUMF010000481.1:0-12764 GCA_036277835.1 Acidimicrobiia bacterium | reverse complement strand
GCGTTGAGCGCGTCGATGCCCTTGTTGTACCCGTCGACGATCGCCTGGTCCGCTGGCACGAGCGCGCCCGCATCCTCAGCGCCGATGCCCTCGACCGCCGCACCGACGTTGCCGAAGTACGACATGCCGACCTTCACCGTGCCCGAGGGGTCCGGGCAGGTCGCTGACGCCGCCGCGCCCGCCGCTCCGATCGGCACCGCGATCAGCGCGGTGGCCATGCACAGCACTGCCACGATCGCTCGGCGCGGGACACGCGTGCCCCGAACCCTTCCGACGACCTTCATCGAACCCCCCAAAGAGTCATTTGATTTCGCCACCGGCGGGTTCCCGACGGTTCGGGGCCACACTGCGCAGTCCCTGGCGGACTGTGACATACGACGACCTCGACTGCAACGCGGGCACGGCGCCGCAGCGCGTCGCCGTCACTGGTTGACGGTGTATCCCCCGTTGACCGGGTACGTCTGGCCGGTGATCCACGACGCGAGCGGGCTCGCGAGGAAGGTCACGAGCGGAGCGATGTCGTCGGGACGCCCCGACCGGCGGATGATGTAGCTCCGCAGCGCCTTCTGACGCCGGGCGTCCTGCTCGGGGGTCAGCGTCGGGGCATCGGCAGGGTCGGTCGGGTCGATCGACCCGAGCGCCACGTTGTTCACCGTGATCCCGTGCCGCCCCACCTCCCGTGCGATCGCACGCGTGAAGCCCGCGGCGCCCGCCTTCGCTGCCGCGTACGCACCCATGTTGGGCTCACCCCAGCGCGCCGCGTCGGACACGATGGTGACGATGCGTCCGTACTGGCGCTCGATCATGCCGTTGAGCACGGCGCGCGTGCAGTGCATCACGCCGAACAGGTTCACCGCGAAGTAGCGGTCCCAGTCGGCCGGCGGCGTGTCGGCGAACGGTGCGAAGTTCCAGCCGTCGACGCCGGCGTTCCCCGCGTTGTTCACGAGCACGTCGATCGCGCCCGCCGCCTCCACTGCGGCGGCGACTGCGGCGCCGTCGGTGACGTCGAACACGACCGCCTCGGCTCGACCGCCGTTGGCGCGCACCTCGTCGACGACGGTGGCCGCTCGCTCGGCCACGACGTCGTTCACGAGCACCTCGGCGCCCGCTCGCGCCATCGTGTGTGCGATCGCGCGGCCGACGCTCTGGCCTGCGCCCGTGATGAGCGCACGTTGGTCGTCGAGCTCGATTCCGAAGGTCACGTCGTCTCCTCGTGTCGGGGGTGCGCGATCATGCGACCACGCCGTCATGGCGCAACGCGGTGATCTCGTCGTCGGCGAACCCCGCCCAACGCAGCACCGCATCGGTGTCGTCGCCGGGTGCCGAGAACCCCATGGGTCCCGGACCGGTCCAGGCGTCGCCCATCGAGAACCGCAGTGGGCTGGTCACGACCTGGTCGACGCCGGCGCCCACGTCGATCGTCACGACCCCCTCGCGGGCACGCACCTGCGGGTCGTCGACGAGGTCGCCGGGCTCGTTCACCATCGCCACCCCCGCGTCGCCGAGCACGTCGGCCCAGTACGCGGCCGGCTTCGTCGACAAGGCAGCGGCGATGCGCGCCACGGTGTCGGCCGCGGCGTCGGGTGGGCCGCCCGGCCAGTCACCGAGGTCGGTGAGCTCGAGCGCGGCGCACAGCGCAGCCCAGGTCCGCGGCTCGGTCGCGGCCACGCTCACGCGCCGCCCGTCGGCACACGCGTACACGCGCCGCACCGGTGACGCGAGGTCGTACGGCGCGAGCTCGCGCCCCGCGCGCGTCACCTCTTCGGTCATGAGCCACATGGCGGCATCCGCGATGCTCGCGTCGACCATGCAGCCGCGCCCGGTGCTCGCACGCTGGGCGAGGGCCGAGGTGATCCCGAGCGCCGCCATCGTGCCGCCCATCGGTGCCGCCAGGAGGAGGCGGGGCTGGTGAGGCACCGCGTCGACGTCGGCCATGAGCCCGAGCACCCCCGAGTGCCCGAGGTACGTGATGTCGTGCCCGGCGTGGTCACGCTTCGGTCCGGTCTGCCCGAAGCCGCTGAGCGAGCACCAGACGAGTCGCGGGTTCACGGCCGACAGCTGCGGATAGCCGATCCCCGACGCCTCCAGCGACCCGGGCCGGGCCGACTCGAGCAGCACGTCGGCGTCGCGCACCAGACGATGCAGCACCTCGGCGGCCCGTGCGTGCTTGAGATCCAGCGTGAGCGAGCGCTTGCCCCGGTGGAGCGACACCGCGCTGGGTGAGGGCTCGGCACCGCCCCACATCCGCGACGGATCCCCGCCGGGCCCCTCGATCTTGACGACGTCGGCACCGAGGTCGGCGAGGAGCCGTGAGCAGAAGCCGCCTGGTTGCAGACGGCTCATGTCGAGCACCACGATGCCTGTCAGCGGTGCGGTGGTGTCGGCCATCACACGTGCCCCCTTGCTGCGGCCCCGTCGAGCAGGGCGGAAAATCGTAACCTATTATCAACCGGCTCGAGCCGAAAGCCGGATGAAGGGGGAGCCGATGCCCGGCTGGCGTGTGGTCGTCGACTTCGACCTGTGCGAGAGCAACGCCGTCTGCGCGGGTCTCGCGCCCGAGGTGTTCGAGGTCCGCGACGACGACTTCCTCTACCTGCTCGACGAACAGCCCCCCGACGCGTTGCGTGAGCGCGTGCAGGACGCGGTGCGGCAGTGCCCGAAGCAAGCGATCTCGATCGAGGAGACCTGACCGTGAGCGACACGACGACGCCGTACTACGACCCGTACGACTTCGACATCGACGCCGATCCCTACCCGGTGTGGCGGCGTCTGCGCAACGAGGCGCCGCTCTACTACAACGAGAAGTACGACTTCTACGCGCTGACGCGCTTCGAGGACGTCGAGCGCGTCTCGCTCGAGTGGCAGACCTACATCTCCGGCAAGGGCTCGGTGCTCGAGCTCATCAAGAGCGGGCTCGTGATGCCGCCGGGCAACATCTTGTTCGAGGATCCCCCGTCGCACGACCTGCACCGCGGGCTGCTCGCACGCGTGTTCACACCACGCCGCATGGCCGCCATCGAGCCGCAGGTGCGCGAGTTCTGCGCCCGTTCGCTCGATCCGCTCGTCGGCAGCGGAGGCTTCGACTTCGTGCGCGACATCGGCGCGCAGATGCCGATGCGCACCATCGGCATGCTCCTGGGCATCCCCGAGGACCACCAGGAGGCCATCCGCGACCAGATCGACGAGGGCATGCGCATCGCCGAAGGCGCGATGCCCGACCGCGACGACGGCTACGCGGTCACGATGGGTTCGGGCTTCGAGGAGTACATCGACTGGCGCGTCGACCACCCCTCCGACGACCTGATGACCGAGCTGATCAACGCCGAGCTCGAGGAGCCCGACGGCACCCGTCGCAAGCTCACCCGCGAGGAGGTGCTGAGCTACGTGGGGCTCATCGCGGCGGCCGGCAACGAGACCACCACGCGGCTCATTGGCTGGACGGGCAAGGTGCTCGCCGAGAACCCGGAGCAGCGGGCCGAGCTGGTGGCCGACCCGAGCCTGGTGCCGAACGCGATCGAGGAGCTCCTCCGCTACGAGGCGCCGTCGCCCATCCAGGCGCGCTACGTGACGCGCGACGTCGAGCACCACGGCACGACGGTCCCGGAGGGTTCGGTGATGTGCATCATCACCGCGTCGGCCAACCGCGACGAGCGCCGCTTCGAGGAGCCCGATCGCTTCGACATCCACCGCAAGATCGACCACCACCTCACGTTCGGCTTCGGGATCCACTTCTGCCTCGGCGCCGCGCTGGCGCGCCTCGAAGGGCGCGTCGCGCTCGACGAGGTGCTCAAGCGGTTCCCCACGTGGGAGGTCGACTGGGACAACGCCGAGCGCGCCCACACCACGACGGTGCGAGGTTGGGAGCGACTCCCGGTGCTCACGAGCTGAGCGTCTGCACCGGCACGAACGCGCCCGGACGGCACCGTCGCGATCAGGACTCGGCGAAGATGTCGATCACCGTGGTGACGCCGAACATCTCGGCGAGGCCCTTGCGCACGAACTCGGCCATCCGCTCGTACGCGACGCGCGCCGCGCGTGGATGACCGGCCCTGACCTGCTTGAGCGCCTCGGTCCAGGCGTCGGCGACGTCCTGCTCGATCCTCACCGCGTAGTCGCGGTCGAGCGCCGACTGCGTGGCCGTCTCCAACTCCGCGGCGAGGATCTCGCGCAGCGCGGTCACCAACACGTGCTCGGTGCGGTTGGCCGCCGCCAGCACCGCGACCTCGCTCACGTCGAGCAGCAGCGTGTAGAAGCCGTCGACGTCGCCCACCGCGTCGCGCAGGTTGGTCACGGCGAGCTGGAGGTCGGTCAGGTCGTGGTTGCCGCGCTCCGCCGCCAGTCGCTCCACGGACGCGGCGACGATGCGGTCGCGCGCCTCCCACACGTCGTCGACGACGACGTCGCCGATCTGCAGGTAGACGCCCATCCCCATCGCGGCCTGCGAGATGGAGGGATGGCGCACGCGCGGACCGCCGCCGAGGCCACGGCGCACCTCCACGAGACCTTCGGTCTCGAGGATGCGCAACGCCTCGCGCACGATGCCCTTCGACACGCCGAACTGCTCGACGAGCTCGCTCTCGACCGGGAGCGCGTCGCCGTCGGACAGCTCGCCGCGCGTGATGCGCTCCCGGTACTCGGCTGCGATGAGGTGTGCGGCCTTCAACGACCTTCCCGTCTGATCGGACGTCTCGGTTCCTCGTGGCCCGTACCAGCATGCCACCACCGGGGTACCCTCGAAGGACAACAGATCGAGGGACCGACGACGATCGGACCCGGACCGGGGGTGCGCGATGGATCTCGACGAGATGGTGCTCATCAGCATCGATGACCACATCATCGAGCCGGCCGACATGTTCGACCGGCACATGCCTGCGAAGTACGCCGACCTGGCGCCGAAGTACGTGCACGGCGGGCCCGACGGCGTCGACCACTGGTCGTACCAAGGACAGCAGACGGGCTCCGTCGGGCTCAACGCGGTGGCGTCGTGGCCGCACGAGGAGTGGGGCTTCGACCCCGTCGGTCAGCCCGAGATGCGCCCCGGCTGCTACGACCTCGACCTCCGGGTCCGCGACATGGACGCCAACGGCGTGCTCGCGTCGATGTGCTTCCCGACCTTCGCCGGTTTCAACGGGATGAGCCTGGCGCGATCGACCGTCGACCAGGACCTGACCAACATCGTCGTGTCGGCGTACAACGACTGGCACATCGACGAGCTCGCCGGCGAGCACCCCGGGCGCTTCCTCCCCCTCGGCATCCTGCCGGTGTTCGACCCCAAGGGCATGGTCGCCGAAGTCGAGCGGATCGCGAAGAAGGGCTGTCACGCCGTGAGCCTCCCCGAGGCTCCCTACGGCGTCGGGCTCCCCGACTTCGGCAACGAGGAGTACTGGGGCCCGGTGTTCAACGCGTGCACCGAGAACGACGTCGCGATCTGCCTCCACATCGGCGGATCGTTCGGGCTCATCCAGCGCCCGCCGGGGGCGATCATCGACAACCTGATCATCCTCGCCCCGCAGCTGTCCGCGATCATCGCCACCGACCTCATCCTCGCCGGCACCTTCGTGCGGCACCCCACACTGAAGGTCGCGCTCAGCGAAGGCGGGATCGGCTGGATCCCCTTCTTCCTCGACCGCCTCGACCGTCACGTGTGGAACCACATGTGGACCGGCTTGAAGATCGCCGACGTCGACCTCACGCCGACGGAGCTGTGGAACCGCAACTTCCTCGGGTGCTTCATCACCGACCCGGCGGCGTTGCGCATCCGCGACCGCATCGGCATCGACACGATCGCGTGGGAGTGCGACTACCCGCACTCCGACTCCACGTGGCCGAAGTCGCCCGAGATGGTGTGGGGCGAGCTGCAGAACGCCGGCGCGAGCGACGCCGACATCCACAAGATCACGTGGGAGAACGCGGCTCGCTTCTTCAGCTTCGACCCGTTCCAGCACCGCACACGCGAGCAGGCAACGGTCGGCGGCTTGCGTGCCACGGCGGCCGACGTCGACACGGCCGAGACGAGCAAGGCCACCTACAAGGAGCGGTACTTCGCCGACGCGTCGGCCTGATCGACGGTGACGTCGATCTTCGTCGAGCACGACGGGATCAAGCTCCACGCCCTCGACAACGAGGGCGCCGGCGCGTCGGTGCCGGTGCTCGTCGTTCCGGGCATGGGCGAGGAAGCCGACGAGTACATGTGGCTCCTCGACGCGCTCGGCGATCGCCGAACCGTCGTCGTCGACGTGCGCGGCCGGGGTCGCAGTGAGGCTCCCGAAGAGGGCTACACGTGGGAGCACCACTACGGCGACGTCCTGGCCGCCATGGATGCGACCGGCATCGACCGTCCCGTCGCGATGGGCTTCTCGCGCGGCACGCCCTACGCATTCGGCGCCGCGCTCCACGCGTCGGCACCGATGCGGGGCTTCGTGATCAACGACTACCAGGCGCGCCAGGTCGGGTTGCCGCCCGAGATCCTCGACCACATGCTCCAACAGCGCACGCGCGGCCGAACACTCGCCGAGCGCATGCCTGAGCACGCCGTGCGCGGCGTGATCGAGGAGAGCGAGGAGATCTCACTGTGGGAGCACCTCGTCGAGCTCCAGTGCCCGGTGCTCGTGATCCGCGGCGGGCAACCGGGCTCGATGGTCGACGACGCCACCCTCCAGCGATTCCGCGACGCGCTGCCCGGCATCCAGACGGCGACGCTCGCCGACCGCGGCCACGGGCTGTGGGCGCGCGACATCCCCGCCTACCTCGCGGTGCTCGAGCCGTTCCTCGCCGAGGTCGATCGGGCAGACTCCAGTGTCATCCCCCCGAACGCCTGAGCCTCGGAGACGCCACCCATGTCCGACTACAACACCAAGATCATCGACGAGTTCCGCGCCAACGCCGGCAAGGTCGAGGGCTTCGACGCCTTCGAGATGCTGCTGCTCCACACCACCGGCGCGAAGACCGGCGCCGAGCGCGTGAACCCGCTCGCGTTCCGTCGCGAGGGCGACGACCTCGTCGTGTTCGCCTCGTACGCGGGCCGCCCGAAGCACCCGATGTGGTTCCACAACCTGGTGGCGAACCCCGACGTCGAGGTCGAGCTCGGCACGGAGACGTTCTCGGCCCGAGCCCGCGTGGCCGAGGGCGACGAGCGCACCCGCATCTGGGAGGCGCAGAAGGCCGAGGTCCCGCAGTTCGCGGAGTACGAGCAGAAGGCCGACCGGGAGATCCCGGTGATCGTGCTCGAACGCGCCTGACCCCGAGAACGAACTGGCGTCAATTCGGCTGGATTATCGAGCCGATCTGACGCCAGTTCGCGGGCAGGGTCAGGCGGACAGGGTCAGAGGGCGATGCCGACGACCCGGGTGTCGAGGTACTCGGCGATCCCGGCGCGTGCGCCTTCGCGGCCGAGCCCGCTCTCCTTCACGCCCCCGAAGGGCACCGCAGCCGACGTGGGGTTGATGTCGTTGATGCCGATCATCCCGTACTCGAGCGCCTCGGCCATCCGCCACGCCCGTGACAGGTCGCGGGTGTAGACGTAGGACGCGAGCCCGTAGGTGGTGTCGTTGGCGGCCGCGATGACCTCGTCCTCGTCGTCGAACACCATCACCGGCGCGATCGGCCCGAAGGTCTCCTCCTGCGAGATGACCATGTCGGGCGTGACGCCCGTGAGCACCGTCGGCGCCCAGAAGCACCCGCTGTCGAACTCCTCGCCCGTCAGACGAGCACCGCCCGCGACCACCGTCGCGCCGCGCTCGACGGCGTCGTCGACCTGACGCTGCATCTTTGCGAGCGCCGCGTCGTCGATCAGCGGTCCCACTTGCACGCCTTCCTCGAGGCCGTTGCCTGCGCGCATCTTCTCGACCCGCCCGACGAGGACCTCGACGAACTTGTCGGCGATCGAGCGGTGCACGTACATGCGGTTCGGACAGATGCAGGCCTGCCCGGTGTTGAGGAGCTTGACCATCGCGGCGCCCTTCGCCGCGTGCTCCGGATCGGCGTCCTCGAACACGATGAACGGCGCGTGGCCACCGAGCTCGAGCGACACGCGCTTGAGCTGGTCGGCGCTGCGGCGCAGGATCTCCTTGCCGACCTCGGTCGAGCCGGTGAACGAGATCTTGCGGACCGCCCGGTTCGCGAGGATCTCGTTCGCGACCGGTACGGGATCCGAGGAGGTCACGAGGTTCACCACGCCGGCGGGGATCCCTGCCTCGGCGAGCACCTCGAACGTCTCGATCGCACACCGCGGCGTCTGCTCGGCAGGCTTCAGCACGAACGTGCAGCCGGCGGCGAGCGCGGGCGCGACCTTCCGCGTGATCATCGAGATCGGGTAGTTCCACGGCGTGATCGCGGCGGCGACCCCGACCGGGCGCTGCAACACCAGGAAGCGCTGGTCGGCGCGCGACGACGGGATCGTCTCGCCGTACACGCGCTTCGCCTCCTCGGCGAACCACGCGAGGAAGTCGGCCGCGTACCCGACCTCGTTGCGCGCGGCGCGCAACGGCTTGCCCTGCTCGAGCGTCATCGTGCGGGCGAGCTCCTCACGACGCTCGAGCATGATCCGGTGGGCCGCCGCCAGGTGCGACGAGCGGTCGTACGCGGTGAGCGCCGACCACGCAGGCAACGCCTTCGCCGCGGCGTCGATGGCCGCACGCGTGTCTTCGGCGTTGCCGTCGGCGACCTCGCCGAGCGACTCGCCGGTTGCCGGGTTGGTGCTCTCGAACGTGCGCTCCGATGCGGATGCACGCCATTCTCCGTCGATGTACAGCATGCACGGACTGTATGTCGTGCGATGCGCTAGCACCTCTCCTCGGGCCACGGCGCGCGGGGCGGCGGCACGGTCTCAGGCCGATCTCAGCGAGCAGGGCGCACCATGGGTGTCCACGAGCCCCAGAAGAGCCGCGAGCACCGAGGTCATCACGTGAGCGACGAGCACGACGCAGCATCCGGAGAGCCCTCCGAGGCGCCGACCACCCCCGCGCCCAGCGGCGCGCCCGGCGGCGAGGCCGCCGAGAGCCCCACACAGCCCCAGGCGACGCCCGCGGCCGCCGACGAGCCGGTCACGGCCGCGCCCGTCGACGAGCCGGTGACCGTGGCCGATCCCCCCGCCGAGGCACCCACCCAGGTCGCTCCCCCCGCGGCCGCATCGGCGGGGGCGGCTGCGGCCGCCCCCGCTGCGCCGCCCGCGACCGCCGAGTCGTCGGGAGCCAAGGGACGGGGTGTGTTCATCCCCGCGTGGGTCGCGGTGGTCGTCGGGGTGCTGCTGATCGCGGGGCTCGGCTTCGCGATCGGCTGGATCGCAGCGCCGAACGACGACAGCAATGCGGCGCCCGCGGTTGCGACGACGCCGAGTCAGAACGGGAACGGCAACGGGAACAGCTCCAACGGCAACGGGAACGGCAACAGCCAGAACGTGCCGAGCAACCCCGGCAACGGGAACGGCAACAGCAGCGACGACAGCTCCGGCGACAGCAGCGGTGACTCGACCACTCCCCCGCTGCTGCGCGGCGCCTACCTCGGCGTGTCGGTCGAGTCGGCCGCGAACAACGGCGGCGCCACGATCACCTCGGTGGCCGCCGACAGCCCGGCGGCGTCCGCGGGGCTCAAGGAAGGTGACGTGGTCACCGCGGTCGACGGCACGCAGGTCACCAGCGCGCTCGACCTCGTCCGCCAGATCCGCGCACACGACGTGAACGACTCCATCACCGTCACCTACACCCGCAACGGGAACTCCTCCGACGCGAAGGTCACGCTCGAGAGCCGCCCGACGACCCAGTCGGTCTCCTGAGGGGCGCGGCCTGACCACCGCCGCCTGATCCGGGCATCCGCCGCGTAACGTTGACCGGTGGCACCGCAGCGCGCTGACGCCGTCATCGCCGGCGTGAACAAGGCAGGCACGACGTCGCTGTTCGTGTCGCTCTCCACGCACCCCGACGTCGCGCCGTCCGCGATCAAGGAGACTCGCTACTTCCTCCCGGCGCGATACGGCGAGCCGCTCGAGCCGTTCTCGGTCTACGAGGACTACTTCCGCGACGCAGGCGGCCGCCCCGTCCACCTCGAGGCGACGCCGAGCTACGTCTACGGCGGGCACGCGGTGGCCGACGAGATCGCGAACCGGCTCACCGACCCCCATGTGATCCTCGTGCTGCGCGAGCCGGTCGCACGCGCGATCTCGTTCTTCAAGTACCAGAAGGTCCGGCTGCGCCTCGCGCCCGACCTCCCGATCGAGCAGTACCTCGCGACGGCCGACCGGCTGGGCCCCGACGCGTTCCGCGACCCGGAGAACGAGAAGTACATGGCGTTCGCGGGAGGCTGCTACGCCGACTACCTCCCCGACTGGCTCGACACGTTCGGCACACGCCGGCTGCACGTGGTCTGGTTCGAGGAGCTGGTGGCGCAGGAGACGCCGGTGCTCGCGTCGGTCGCGGCGTGGCTCGGGATCGATCCGGCCCGCTTCCCCGAGCACGCGCTCAGCTCGGAGAACCGCACGACCGGTTTCAAGAGCGCCCGCCTGCAGCAGCTCGCCCTCGCGGGCAACGACCGCCTGGAGCGTGTCTTCCGCCGTCATCCCGAGATGAAGCGACGGATCCGCGGGCTCTACTACCGCATGAACGGCACGCCCGCGCACGACGTGATCCCACCCCACGTGCTCGACGAGCTCGCCGAGGCGTACCGCGAGCCGAACGAACGTCTCGCGGGTCAACTGGTCGACGCGGGCATCGCGCTGCCGGCGTGGCTCGCGGCCGAGCCCGACACCGCCGCGGCCGAGTCGGCGTAGACACGCTGCCCGATCGAGGCAGGGGAGCTCAGAGGTCGAGGTCGGCGACGAGGTCGGGGTCGTCGGGCTCCAGCGAGACGCCCGGCCGGCCGCCGGTGCGCTTGGGGAGCAGGCGGAGCATCCCGAGGTACGCGCCGCCACCGACGAGCCCGATCAGCAGGAGCGTGGCGAGGGTCGGCACCCGGCCGTGCGGCGAGAGCAGTCGCATCACCAACCACGCCGCGGCGCCCAACACGGTCGACAGGCCGAGCGCGCGCCAGATGGCGTGCGGGAACAGCGGCTGGTCGAGTCGCCGGCGCAGCACGACCCACAGCACCACGGTGCCGATGAGGTACGCGATCGAGTGACCCAGCCCGAGGACGACGACCTTCGCCGGTCCGTCGCTGACGGTGAGCCCACCGACCACCATCACCGCGGAACCGATGATGGCGCTCCCGAACGCGACCAGCGCGGGCGTGCGACTGTCGCCCAGGGCATAGCTGCACCGGGCGAGCAGCAGGAACGCGCAGTACACGAAGAGGCCGACGCCGAGCGACGCGAGTGCCGCGGCGTAGAGATCGACGCGGTTGTCGCCGACGTGGATCACCTCCATCGCGGGCTTCGCCAACACGAGGTACGCGGCCGACACGGGAAGGATCAGTGTGGCCGTGCTGTCGAGCGCCCACCTCACGCGGTCGGCGAACGCGGCGTGATCGCCGCGCGCCGCGTCGAGCGAGACCTCGGTGAGCGTCGTGGTCTGCACCGGCTGCGCCAGGATCGCGTACGGCGCGAGGAACGCCACGAACGCGAACTGGTACGCGACCACCCCGCCCGCGACCTGGTTGCCCATCACGATCGACGCGAGGAGCAACAGGCCGACCCCCGCGTGTTGGAACACCGCCCACGCCGAGAGCGAGAGCATCTTGCGCAGCTGCGGATCCCGGGCCCGCAACGACGGCACGAACCGGAACCCGCCCCGGACCAGCGCCACGACCGGCACGCCGACGAAGCCCATGACGCCGAGCAGGCCGCCGATCCCGAGGATCAGCTTCTCGGTGAGCGTGAGGTCGAGCCCGGGCTCGGAACCCGCCACCAACCAGAACAGCACGAGCGACGCGACGACGAACACCGTGTTCGCGATCGGGGCGACTGCGGTGATCACGTACCGCTTCTTGGCGTAGAGGATCCCGGTGGCGACGGTGCCCAGCACGTAGAGCATCACCTGCGGGATGAAGAAGTAGAGGAAGAACGTCGAGAGCTCGATCTGTTGATCGAGGATCTTCTGCGTCGGTGCCCCGCTCGAGAGCAGGCGAGCGATCTGCGGCGCGAACACCATGCCGACCACGGTGACGACGCCCATCGCGGCCAGGCCGACGCCGAGCATTCCGGCCGCGAGGCGCTCCGCTCGCTCCTCTTCGCCCGCGTCGAGCAGCCCGACGAAGGTCGGGACGAGCACCGCCGAGAGCGCACCTGCCGCCAGGAGCTCGAACAGCACGTTCGAGACCGAGCTCGACGACTGGTACGTGTTCCCCAGGAAGGTGGTGCCGAGGATGGCCGCGATTGCCCAGACGCGGACGAAGCCGATGCCGCGCGAGGTCAGCGTGGCGACGCTCATGCGCGTCGCGGCGCGAGTGGGTCGTTCGACCGCCGCCACGCCGCCGAGCCTAAAGCGGGCCGTCGGCGAGTCGTCGGACGGCCCGCGCGCGTTTTCACTCGCGCGCACGGCATCCTGGTGAGAGAAGCTCGCCCACCCGCCCAGGCAGGGCTGATCTGGGGGGAACGGCCCGCCGGGCGGGTGGGCGCTTCGCTCGGGTCTGCCGCGACGCCGCATCTAGGCTGCCCGCCATGCCGAACAACCACGACGCCCTCGAGCGCGCCGAACAGGCACTCCTCGAAGACGAGCGACCCCTCACCCGCGAGGAAGTGCTCGCGGTGGCGAACGTTCCGCTCGACGACCTGCCGGCGGTCATCGCGCTCGCCCATCGGGTGCGCCTCGAGTACTGCGGCCCCGAGGTCGAGCTCGAGA
>DASUMF010000480.1:0-2250 GCA_036277835.1 Acidimicrobiia bacterium | reverse complement strand
CCTCCTGCAGCTGCTCGCCGACGCCGCCCTGGCCGGGTACGTGTACCTCCTGATCCAGTACAAGCAGCGTGCGCAGCCGACCCGCGGCGTCCGGCCGCTGCCGGGTACGCCCACGGCCGGGAGCTACGCGCCGTACCCCGCCTACGCGCTCCCCGACATCGACCTGCGCGGCGTCACGCGTGCGCAGCCGCGGTTGGTGCCGTTGCGCCAGACCGCGTCGCACTGAGCCGACGGTTCGCGTGGATCACGCCGGTCAGATCGCTGCCGCCGGCGCCGCTGCCCAGGAGATCCTCGAACACAAGCACGCCGCTCGGGAAGCCACGCTGGTCGCATCGCGGCGTGCGATCCGTTCGTGCGCGAGCGCGATCCGTGCCGTGCACCGGCGCGAGTTCCGTGAAGCGCTCGAGCTGGTGGCAGTCGCGGCGGCCTACCTCGCCGAGATGGACAACGCCGTCGACCTCCACCCCGACGTGCGAGCGGCCGGGTACGTGCACGACGCCAAGAAGGAGTTCGTCGAGGCGAACCTCACGCTGGCGTTCGTCGCCGGGAACGCGATGCCGAACGCGTTGGAGCTCGGTGTCGACGTGCAGGCCTACCTCAACGGGATGGCCGAAGCGGCGAGCGAGCTGCGCCGCCAGGTGCTCGACTGCCTGCGCTCCGACGATGTCGACGAGGCCGAGCGGCTGCTCGCCGTCATGGACGAGGTCTACGCGCTCCTGATCACCGTCGACTATCCCGACGCACTCACCGGCGGTTTGCGTCGCAGCACCGACGCGCTGCGCGCGGTGCTCGAGCGCACCCGCGGCGACGTCACGACGGCGTTGGTCGCAGCGAGGCTCCGCGCCGCCATGGAAACCCGGGGCGCCGGCTCCTGAGCGTCAGATCCTGAGCGCCTCCGTGACGACGAGTTCCTGAGAACTTCTCAGCGGCCCGCGCCCGGCGATCATGGGGTCACGCCCTACCCTCGATCCTCCGCCATCCGAAGGGTCTGTCGTGCGTCGCTTCCTCCTCCCGCCCATGCTCGCCGTCGCGCTCGCAGCCGGTGTGCTCGCCGCCGCCCCCGTCGCGGGGGCCGCCACCGCTGACCTCACCACGGTCGCCGTCACCGGCGCGGCCGGCGAGAAGCCGACCGTCGCGATCACGAAGCCCGTTGCAGTGAAGAGCACGAAGAGCGAGACGATCACACCGGGCACCGGGGAGAAGGCGGTGAAGGGCTCGACGGTGACGCTCGACTACGTCTTCGTCAACGGTCGCACCGGCGCCGAGCTCGAGACGTCGTACGGCGCGAGCGCAGCCTCGTTGCTGCTCGACGCCAAGAAGACGCGGCCCGCCATCGTCGACAACCTCATCGGGGAGCGCGTCGGCAGCCGCGTCGTGATCGCGATCGCGCCGTCCGAGGGCATGACGAAGGCAATGAACTCGGATGCGATCAAGAAGAACGACACCCTGCTCTTCGTCGCCGACATCACGGCGACGTCGGTGCCCCTGAAGCGTGCGACCGGCGCGGCGGTGGCGCCGGTCGACGGCCTCCCGACGGTGAAGCTGGCGAAGAACGGCGCGCCCACCATCACCGTCGCGAAGCACGTCGACGCACCGACCACACTCGTCGCGCAGCCGCTCATCACCGGCACGGGTCCGGTGGTGGAAGCCGGTCAGTCGATCACCGTGCACTACACCGGCGTCGTGTGGGACACCGGCAAGGTCTTCGACTCGTCGTGGAAGACCGGCACGCCCGCCACCTTCGCGATCGGCAACGGCAGCGTCATCGCCGGATGGGACGAGGGTCTCGTCGGTCAGACGGTCGGCTCGCAGGTGCTCCTCGTCGTGCCGCCCGACAAGGGCTACGGGAGCGCCGGGCAGTCGAGCGCGGGCATCAAGGGCACCGACACGCTCGTGTTCGTGGTCGACATCCTCGCCGCCGCCTGACCTGCGTTCCCACCTCCTCCTCCCCACGTTTTGGCGTCCCTCGAGTACCGATACGGTCGCTGACAGACGCCAAAACGGTGGCGGCTCGACGGAGGCGCCGCGAAGGCTCGGTGGTAGCGTCTTCGGTTCCACGGGGGTGTAGCTCAGCCCGGTAGAGCGCTACGTTCGCAACGTAGAAGTCGTGGGTTCAAGTCCCATCACCTCCACCAATCTACGTATTTGGTATATCTGGTACAGAGGTGATTCTGTTCCGATCGGGAGCGCCGGCTTGACCAGCGCATTTTTGTTCACACTCCTGTTCGTGCGGTTCTAGTCCCGCTAGGT
>DASUMF010000479.1:0-2332 GCA_036277835.1 Acidimicrobiia bacterium | reverse complement strand
GGGACGCCAAAACGGAGGAGGGGGTCGGTAGCGTGACTCGGATGCGCCGCCGGCTCGCTTCGTTCGCCGCGGTGGTGGCGCTGGCGTTCGCCGGCTCGGCGATCGCCATCCTGCACTCGCCGGCCGCGTCGGCCGGGGTCGATCTCGAGCCGTATTCCGGGCTCGGCGTGTGGGTCGACGTGTTCGACTACGCGTCGCGCCTCCAGGCGGCCGGCAACACCCCGCGCGTGACCGTCGACTCGATCGACGACATGGCGAAGCTCGGTGCGCGCACGCTGTACCTCCAGGTCGCGAACCCCGACGACGCGCCCTCGAACCAGCTCACGGACCGCGCCCAGCTGCGAGCGCTCGTGCGACGGGCCCACGACCGCGACCTCACGGTCGTCGCCTGGTTCCTCCCGTACGTGACCGATCTCGACGCCGACGACCAGTTCGTGCGTCAGCTCGTGAAGCTCCGGGTCGACGGCAGCGGCTTCGACGCCATCGCACTCGACATCGAGGACACCAAGGCCGTGCCCGACCTCGCCGAGCGCAACGACCGGGTCGTCGAGCTCGCCCGACGGACGCGCGCGGTGATGGGCGACGACATGGCGCTGGGCGGCATCGTGTACCCCGCAGTGCAGCTCGACGTGGTCAACCCGGTCCTGTGGCCGAGCTTCCCCTACAAGCGCCTCGACGAGTCGATCGACGTGTGGATGCCGATGGCGTACTTCACGTTCCGCGACGAGGAATCGGGCTACCGCGACGCGTTCCGCTACAGCGAGGAGAGCGTGGCCCGCCTGCGGCAGCACCTCGACGACGACGACGCGACGGTGCACCTCGTGGGCGGCATCGCGGACCAGGTGACCACTGCCGATCTCGCCGGCTTCCTGCGCGCGGCCCGCACCACCGACGCGATCGGATGGTCGCTCTACGACTACTCGACGACCTTCTCGACGGCTTGGCCCGCGTTGCGCAAGGGCTGAAGGCCGGGTTGGCGGTGCGCTCGTCCGGTCAGTCGAACTTGAGCGCGGAGTACCGCATGAGCTTCTGCCACTTGTGGGTGGCCTCGATCTTGCGGATGGTGCCCGACTTCGAGCGCATGACCAGCGACTGCGTGCTCGCACCGTTGCCCCAGTAGCGCACGCCCTTGAGCAGGTCGCCGTTGGTGATCCCGGTGGCGGCGAAGAACACGTCGTCGCCCGACACCAGCTCGTCGGTGGTGAGCACGTGGTCGAGGTCGTAGCCGGCGTCGAGCGCCGCGGTGCGCTCCTCGTCGTTGCGCGCGTAGAGACGCCCGAAGATGGAGCCGCCGAGGCACTTCAACGCGCACGCGGCGATCACGCCCTCCGGCGTGCCGCCGATGCCGAACAGGATGTCGGCGCCGCTGTCGGGCCACGCCACCGCGATCGCGCCGGCGACGTCGCCGTCGGGGATCAGCCGGATCCGCGCGCCGGCCTCGCGGCACTCGCGAATGATGTCCTCGTGGCGGGGTCGGTCGAGGATGACGGCGGTGATGTCGTCGACGTCCTCGCCGAGCGCCTTGGCGACCGCTTCGAGGTTGGCCTTGACGGGAGCGTCGAGGTCGATCGCCTCCGCGGCCGCCGGACCCACGGCGATCTTGTCCATGTACACGCACGGACCCGGGTCGTACATCGTGCCGCGCTCCGCGACGGCGAGCACCGAGATCGCGTTGTCGCGACCGAGCGACGTGAGCGTGGTGCCGTCGATGGGGTCGACGGCGATGTCGCACGCTGGACCACCCGCGCCGATCTCCTCGCCGTTGAACAGCATCGGCGCTTCGTCCTTCTCGCCCTCGCCGATGACGACGACGCCGTCCATCGACACCGAGTTCATGACGAGGCGCATGGCGTCGACCGCCGCGCCGTCAGCCGCGTTCTTGTCGCCGCGGCCCATCCAACGCCCAGCCGCCAGCGCGGCCGCCTCGGTGACGCGGGCGAGCTCCATCGCCAGGTTGCGATCGGGGGCTTGCGGTTGGGTGTCCATGCACGCTCCGTGGGGGGTGGGTGCCCGGGAGCGTACCCGCGACCTTCCGGTTCGACTGCCTGCGAGCGGGCCTGCCGACAGGCCCTGCCGACAGGACGGTCCGTGAGGCCCCGTGCGAGACTGCGTTCCCATGGATGCCCGCTTGCTCGACGCCGCCCGCGCCGCGGTGGGCTTCATGCCCGACGACGAGGGGCTGGCTCTCTACGAGGCCGGCCTCATCGGCGGCGGAGCAGGCCCGTTGCTCGAGATCGGCACGTACTGCGGCAAATCGGCGCTCTACCTGGGTGCCGCCGCCCGGGAGAAGGGCACGGTGCTCTACACCGTCGACCACCACCGCGGCTCGGAG
>DASUMF010000478.1:0-7830 GCA_036277835.1 Acidimicrobiia bacterium | reverse complement strand
ACGTGGAGGAAGCACTGACGGCCGGCCCGACGACGTTGTCGGCAGCCCAGGTCACGGCGCTCGCGATCTTCGGGACCGCGGTGTTGTGGTCAGCGGTGCCGGGATACGCGGCGGCCCTCGGCATGCCCTATCCGATCGTGTCGGGCGGCGGCGGAGGAGGGTGTGGCGGATGAGCCAGGAGCGGCCTTCGGTGCAGCCGCTCGGCCTCGGGTTGGGATGGCGGCGCGAGGTCGCGGAGCTCGCGCTGGCGCGCGACGACCTGGGCTTCGTCGAGGTCGTCGCCGAGGCCGTGTCGCACCGTGCGCCGCTGCCGCACTCGCTGCAGATGTTGCTCGATCGCGGTGTGCCGGTCGTCCCACACGGGATCGGCCTCTCGCTGGGTGGAGCAGATCGCCCGGACGCGGCGCGCCTTGCCGCCCTGCGCGACGTCTGTACGCGTGTCGACGCGCCGATCGTGAGTGAGCACGCTGCGTTCGTGCGTTCAGGCGGTGTCGAGGCCGGTCATCTCCTGCCTGTCCCTCGTACGCACGCTGCGCTCGACGTGCTCGCCGAGAACGTGCGGATCGCAATGGCAGAGCTCCCCGTGCCCCTCGCGATCGAGAATGGCGCGGCGCCGTTCGAATGGCCCGATGCCGAGCTCGACGAGGCCGAGTTCCTCACCGAGCTCGCGCAGCGCACCGGGTGTCTGCTCCTGCTCGATCTGGCGAATCTGCACGTCAACGCGCGCAACCACGGGTTCGACGCGGTGTGCGTGCTCGATCGCCTTCCCCTCGAACGTGTTGCGTACGTGCACACCGCAGGGGGCTGTACTCGTGGCGGGATTCTCCACGACACGCACGCGCATCCGCTCTGGCCCGAGGTGGTCGCGCTCGTGGAGGAGCTGACGGCACGCGTCGCGGTCGGGGGCATCATGCTCGAACGCGACGATCGGTTTCCTCCGCGCGTCGAGCTCGATCACGAGCTCGACGCCGTTGTCTCCGCGTGGTCGGCCGGTTCCGCCCGCCGAGTGGTCGCGCCGTCGTCGTGCCGGACGCGCCCGCGAACCGTTGCCGTCAGCGTCGGTGACGACGTCGATGCCCAGCGAGTGCCCCTCCGCCGTGCGCAGTCCGCGCTGGTCGCCGCACTCGTGTCCGACGCACCAGTGCCGCCAGGCTTCCGAGCGGATCGGGTGCGTGCTGCAGCCCATGCCCTCGCACGCAAGCGCAGTCGCGAGGCCCGGGCCGCATGGCCGGCGCTCGCGGCCCAGTTCGGCTCCTCGTTCGACGAGCGCTTCGCACGCTGGGCAGCGACCGCGCCCGGAGGGCGAGGGGGTCACGATGACGCGCTCCGGTTCGCGCGGGCCCTTCCCCGAGCCGAACGACGTCAGCTGCCGCCCGACATCTCGGATGCGGTGCGAGCGCGTTGGCGCCGGGCATGGTCAGTGCAGCTTCGACGCCGTCGTCGACGTCCGCTCAGACCGCGGCGCGGCGGCCGCGGCGGGCCGCCCACTGGGCGACGCCCATGAACAGGCCGACCGCGACGAGCACGATCGACAAGCTGAAGCCGAGCATCCCCACCATCCACGCGATCTCGCCGTCGACTGCGGAGCGCCAGTCCTCCGGCCACGGCATCGCGAACACGATGAAGAGCGTCGCGAACAGCGCCACTCCGCTCGCCGCCCACTTCCACCAGCGCTGCTCCGACACGCGGTGACCGCGCATGCGAAGGATCGAGTACAGCTCCCATGCCAACAGCAGCAGGAGCAGGAGGCCGAGGATCGCACCTCCGACCACGAGGAACACGATCGCCGCGGCCGCGGTGACGACCGCGGCCGCGATGAGCTTGGTCTGTGGTGATCCGTTCATCCAACTCTCCCAGTACTCGTAGGGTGCGCTCACGGCCAAGTCGCGGACGGCGCCGCTCCATGCGCGCCGACCGCCGTCGCGCCGGGCGCGATCGGCGAACAGCTGCACCATGGGCTCGCGGTACTCGCGACGGAACTTCGGTGGGTACACGCACGTGAGTGCGCGGTACGCACGGACGCCACGCATCACGCGCTCCCGAGGCGCGGCGTCGGCGCACCGGCGTGGCGCAACAGGGTCTGCATGCGCGCCGTCTCGCCGGCGCGGGCACGCGCTCCGAGTGCGGTCACGCGGTAGTAGCGGCGCCGCTCGTCGTCGAGGGCCGGGTCGGGACGCTCCTCGGTCTCCTCGATCAGACCGTCGGCGAGCATCCGCTTGATCGAGCCGTACAACGTGCCGGGCCCCATCGTGACCGCGCCGTCGGTGATCTCCTCGACCCTGCCCATGATGGCGTAGCCGTGCTGCTCCTCCTCGCCGAGCGCAAGGAGGATGTGGAACACCGACGGGGGAAGGGGCTTGGTGCCTTCGACGGATCGGGCCATGACGGCTGCCTCGAGGGGACAGGGCGACTACATCGCTGGTCGCTATATCGACAGACGATATAGATGGGAGGCCCGGCCGTCAACCCCCTCAAAGCGTTTTGGCGTACCCGAACCCCCGCTGACGGGGGTCGTGGTACGCCAAAAGCCCGGGGATCGTGTGGCGGAGGGAGAGGGATTTGAACCCTCGAGGAGGCTCATCGCCCCCTACTCGCTTAGCAGGCGAGCACTTTCGGCCGCTCAGTCATCCCTCCAGAGTGGGCCAGTGTACGCGGGGTACCTTCGAGCAGTGGATCCTGTCGATGCCCTCGAGCAGATCGCGACGCTCCTCGAACGCTCCCGCGCCGGCCGCTACAAGGAAGAGGCGTTCCGCCGCGCCGCCGACGCAGTGCGCGGCCGTCCGGTCGACGAGCTGCGCGAGCTGGCCGTCGCCGGCAAGCTCGAGTCGCTCCCGGGCATCGGCTCCAGCACCGCGCGGGTGATCGCTCAGGCCGTCGGCGGCGAAGTGCCCGAGTACCTCGCCCGGCTCGAGGCCGAAGCAGCGCCCGACGTCGGCGCCGGCGGCGCGATCCACGCCGCGCTCGCGGGTGATCTGCACCTGCACTCGAACTGGTCCGACGGTGGCGCCACCATCGAGGCGATGGCGCGCAAGGCGGCGGAGCTCGGTCATCGCTACCTCGCGCTCACCGACCACTCGCCGCAGCTGAAGGTGGCACACGGGCTCGAGCCGGAGCGGCTCGAGGAGCAGCTCGGCATCGTCGCGCGCCTCAACGAGGAGCTCGCGCCGTTCCGCGTGCTCACCGGCATCGAGGTCGACATCCTCGACGACGGCCGGCTCGACCAGGAAGCCGACCTGCTCGCCGAGCTCGACGTCGTCGTGGCGAGCGTGCACTCGAAGCTGCGCATGTCGCACCAGCCGATGACCGACCGCATGGTCGCGGCGATGGCCAACCCGAATTCCGACATCCTCGGGCACTGCACCGGCCGCATGGTGCTGGGCAAGGGTCGCCCCGAGTCGACCTTCGACCCCGAGCTGGTGTTCGGCGTGTGCGCCCACTTCGACAAGGCGGTCGAGATCAACTGTCGGCCCGAGCGCCTCGACCCGCCGATGCGGCTGCTCGAACGGGTGGTCGCGCTCGGCTGCAAGGTGTCGATCGACTCCGACGCCCATGCCGTCGGCCAGTTGGAGTGGCAGCCCTACGGCTGCAAGCGGGCGGCCGACGCCGGTGTCGACGTCGACCAGGTCGTGAACACCTGGCCCGTCGACCGCCTCCTCGGGTGGACCGCCTCCCACGCCGCGTGACGGGCACAGAACTCGAGCGCGCGGGAAACGGAGAGCGCGTCGCGACGGCGTCCGGTATCAAGGAAGCATGATGATCGACACCGACGAACGGGTCACGCGCGTCGAGCGCGCGTGCCGGGCCATCGAGGCCGACGGCACGAGCGACCTCCAGCTCGCCGAGCTCGCGGCGCTCTCCGGCACCTCACCCGACACCCTGCGCCGCGACTTCCTCCGTGTGCTCGGTGTCACGCCGAAGCAGTACGCCGACGGTCTGCGCGTCGAGCGGCTCCGGGCCGAGTTGCGTGACGGCCGCCCGGTGACCGACGCGATGTACGACGTCGGCTACGGCTCCAGCAGCCGCCTCTACGAGCAGTCGAACGCACGTCTCGGCATGACCCCGTCGTCGTACGGCGCGCGCGGCAAGGGCGCGAGCATCGCGTTCACCATCGCCGACTCGCCGTTCGACCGCCTCCTGGTCGCGGCGACCGAGCGCGGGGTGTGCAGCGTGCGCGTCGGGTCCGACGACGTCGGTCTCGAGACGCATCTGCGCGACGAGTTCTCGGCCGCGTCGGTCGCGCGCGACGACGACCTCCTCAAGGCGGCGGTCGACGAGGTGCTTCGCCGCGTCGACGGCGACACGCCGTTGCGCGAGGTGCCGCTCGACATGCGTGGCACCGCGTTCCAGCTGAAGGTGTGGCGGGAGCTGTTGCGCATCCCGCGGGGCGAGACCCGTACCTACGGCGAGGTGGCCGAGGCGGTTGGCTCGCCCGGTGGTGCGCGGGCCGTCGGCCAGGCGTGCGGCAACAACCCCGTCGCCTTCGTGGTGCCGTGCCACCGCGTGATCGCGGCAGACGGCGGGCTCGGTGGCTACGCGTTCGGGCTCGACGTGAAGCGCCGCGTGCTCGACGGCGAGACGAGACCAGCCTGAGCAATGGCGCGAGCCGCGCCGCGCGTCGATACTGACCGGATGGACACACGTACAGGAACCGTCACGGCCGCGGTGACGCCCAGCCT
This sequence comes from Acidimicrobiia bacterium, assembly GCA_036277835.1. GTDB lineage: Bacteria > Actinomycetota > Acidimicrobiia > IMCC26256 > DASPTH01 > DASUMF01. The sequence continues at coordinate 3,154 of DASUMF010000478.1, read as the reverse complement.
CGGCTATGCCGACGCCCGCGCGGGCATCGACTGGTTGGTCGACGTGCTCGGCTTCCATCTCGCCGAGTTGCACGAGATGCCCGACGGATCGGTCGCGCACGCAGAGCTCGTCTGGGGCACGGGGCTCGTCTTCGCGGGCACGCGTCCGAAGACGGAGCCGTGGTCCGACGTCGGGCCGGCGTCGCTCAGCCTCGCGGCCGACGACGCGGCGGCCGTCGATCGGATCTACGACCGTGCGCGCGCGGCCGGTGCCGACATCTTCCTGGAGATGCACGAAGCGCCCTACGGCAGCCACCAGTTCTGCGTCCGCGACCCGGGCGGCAACTTCTGGACCGTGGGCACCTACCGCCCGCAGCACCCGGCCGAGCCGGGCCGACGCGCGTGACGCGCGTGACCGACACCGGCATCGAGCAGGTGCGCGCCATCTGCGGCGATCTCCCCGAGTGCAGCGTCGACGGTGACCAGCACCACAAGCTCACGGTGCGTGGCAAGACGATGGGTTGGCACACGGTCGATCACCACGGCGACGGCCGGGTCGCGCTCACCCTCAAGGCAGTGAAGGGGGAGAACGCGCAGCTCGTCGCGGAGGACCCCGCCAAGTTCTTCATGCCGCCGTACATGGCGCACCACGGCTACGTCGGGATCCATCTCGACGCCGGGCCGGTCGACTGGGACGAGGTGCGCGAGTTCATCGTCGACGCCTACCGCCTCGCTGCCCCCAAGACGCTGGCCAAGCTCGTCGACTGACGGGGTCGGCTCCGCTCAGAGCCACATGCCCGACTCACGGGCGGCCAGCTCGTCCTGCACGTAGCGGAAGAGCTCGGTCACGAGGTGCTCACGGCTCCTCGCGGTCTGCGGTGCTCGTACGGCGGTGGTGGCGTTCATCGTGCGCCTCCTCGGTGTGTCTCCAGGTACAACGACCATCGCGCCGCGAACCGTTCCGCACGATCGCCGGACGGCACGATCGACGCACCGCCGGAGTCAGGTCGATGTGCCCCCAGGGCCACCGTGCGCCATGCTGCGTCCATGGCATCGCTCACCGTCGAGAAGGTCATCCACATCAACCAGGTGCTCGGCGACTTCGAGGGCGCCAACCGGTTCTACGGCGACGTGTTCGCGGCTGCCGAGTACATGAACAGCTACGACGAGGGCGAGCGTCGCGACGCGTCACTCTTCCTCCTCGGTGACACGTGCATCGAGCTGTTCTCGCCCCGCGACGACCAGTCGCTCCTCGGCGCCAACCTGGCGAAGTACGGCGACAGCTTCCACTCCTTCGAGCTGAAGGTGCCCGATCTCGACGCCGCCAAGGCGACGTTCGACGAGCACGGTGTGCGCGTCACGACGTACCGGCCCGGGTCGTTCTTCATGGCGCATCCGAAGGACGCGCACGGGCTCCTGCTCGAGGTGTGCCCCTTCGACATGTACGGGGATCTCCGCCTCGAGCCCGGCTGGTCGGCGCAGCCCTGGCGGGATCATCCGCTCGGGATCCAACAGCTCAACGCGTTGAGCGCGGCCGTGCGCGACCTCGACGCGGCGAGCGCCTTCCTCGTCGCGCTGCTCGGCGCGGAGCCCATGCACAGCGGCGAGCGCACCGGTGTCGGCCGCACCGCGTCGTTCTGGCTCGGTGACACCATGCTCGAGCTGGTCGAGCCGTCAGGAGCCGAGAGCCCCGTCGCCGCGTACATCGAGCGGTACGGCCCGCGCATGCGCTCGCTGCACTGGCAGGTCGCCGACGTCGGTCGCGCTCGCGCCCACCTCGAAGGCAAGGGGCTGCGCGTGCTCGACGGCGACGTCGACGGCTGGATCGCCCTCGACCCGGGCGACAACTACGGCGCGCTCTGGCAGTTCACCGAGGAGTCGCAGCCCGGCGATCCCCGCTGACCGGCGCGCCGGTCACGGCGCGGTCAGGCCGTGGAAGCCGACGATGTTGCCGTCGGGATCGTCGACTTCGGCGTAGCGGTTGCCCCAGAACGCGTCGACCGGCGCGAGGTGGCCGTGGTGGCCGGCGTCGACGAGGTCGTCGTACAGCGCGTCGACCGCCTCGCGCGACGGGAGGTCGAACTGCAGTGCACCCGCGGGCGGTCGCGATGGCTCACGCCATCCAGGGTCGTACATGCGCGTCACCTCGACCGTGCTCAGCGCGAGCCGATTGCCGTGGCCGAGATCGATCTCCACGTGGGTGCCGCCACCGACGGGTTCGGGCACGTCGAGCCCGATGCGCCGGTAGAACGCGACCGACGCCGCCATGTCGGCCACGGTGAGGTGCACGCCGACGAACGCGATGTCGGGAACGTGAACCCTGTCCATCCCATCATCCTGACGCGCGCGGCCGAGTCTGTGAAACGATCTGACGAAACCGGACGGTCGGGAGTCGTCGATGTTCAAGGTCAACGTCGCGCGACAAGCCGACGCGCTCCTGGGTGAGCTCGAGGCGCGCGGCCTCGTCGTGAAGCTCGAGCGCTTCGATGAGAAGCTCGGCGCACGCCACTGGCATCTGGGCTACCCCAAGCGCCCCGGCACGCTGGAAGTCACCGACTTCGGCGACGTGTGCGAGCTCAGGGTCGCGTCGCGACGTGACGGCGGGTGGGCCGAGGCGCTTGCCAACGAGCTCGCGAGCTCGTGACCCCCGTCAGATCCCCTCGCGTTGACGGCGGTCAGGTGGTCGATGCGGCGGGTTCGGGCGGAGTCCATGCGGGGTCCCGGCCCAGCAGCCCGAGCAACCGGTCCTGCAGCGGTGCGTCGGCCGGAACCGGCACTTCCTTGCCGTAGACCTCGATACCCGGACCGAACTTCCCGGGCGTGCGCATGAACGCCCACCAATGGTGTGACTGGCGTGACAGCGTGACCCACAAGGTGTTCAGGTCGGCGCGGTTCATCGTCGCGTCCTGACCCGTCGCCATCGCGAGGTCCCAGCGATGTTGCGGAAGGTCGAGGCTCACGGCGAGATCGATCTCCTCGACCAGCTTGGCTGGGGTGGCAGGGTCGTCGAGGACGCGTTCGACGTCCGCCCGCGTCGCACGGAATGCCGCCAGCGCGTCGAACCCCTCCGGCGCCGGTCTCGTCGGCTTGCCATCGCGGCCGTGCAGCACTTGTCCCGTGTACTCCACGACATGGGCGACGACGTCGCGTGCGAGCCACTTCGCGCACGGCGAGG
>DASUMF010000477.1:0-4807 GCA_036277835.1 Acidimicrobiia bacterium | reverse complement strand
CGATCTGGGCCGATCCCGACAACGACACGGCCCGCTCGCTCATGCAGCACTACGCAATCCGCCGACCCGGCATGCCCGACGACGTTGCCGCCATGACGGTGTTCCTCACCGGTGAGCACGCGTCGTGGATCACCGGCCAGACCTATCCGGTCAACGGGGGCTACACCGTCAACCAGTGACGCCCAGGATCGTTCGGCGACCAATTTCTGCCTGACGGCCCCGCGTCGCACGCTGCCGCGGTCGTGCTCGCCCCGGCGGGTGGGCTTCGCCGCGTCTATGGCAAGCTGCAGCGAACGAAACTTCAAGGGAGTACAACAACGATGGACCTGGATCTGAGCGCCGACCAGGAGCTGTTCGTCGAGACGACCCGCCGCTTCTTGGAGGCGGAGTGCCCGATCGTCGAGGTGCGGCGGCTGCACGACGCCGACGTCAGCTTCGAGCGCGACTACTGGCGCAAGGGCGCCGAGCTCGGGTGGACCGCCACGCTGGTGCCCGAGGGCGATGGCGGCGGCAGCGTGAGCGGCGACGGCCTCCTCGACCTCGTGCTCGTCGCCGAGGAGATGGGGCGACTCGTGTCGCCCGGCCCGCTGGTCCCCGTGAACGTGGTGGCCGAGGCGATCGTGCGATCGGGCAGTGCCGAGCAGCGGGCCGACGTCCTGCCGGGCCTCGTGTCGGGCGAGCTCGTCGCCACCTGGGCGTTCGCCGAGGAGGACGGCTCGTGGGATGCCGCCGGCGTGCAGCTCACCGGCACCGAGTCGGGCGACGGCTGGGTGCTCTCGGGCACGAAGACCTTCGTGCAGGACGCGGCGTCGGCCGACCTGTTCCTCGTCACCGCGCGCACCGGCGACGGGCTCTCGCAGTTCCTCGTGCCGGCCGACGCGTCGGGTGCGTCGGTCACGAAGTTGGGCTCGCTCGACTTCACGCGCCAGTTCGGCCGGGTCGACTTCGACGACGTGACCGTGCCCGCGAGCGCAGCAGTCGGCGCGGTCGGCGATGCGGGTGAGGACGTGGAGCGTCAGCTCCAGGTCGCGCTCGTGCTGCAGAACGCCGAGACGGTCGGTGCGACGTCGACGGTGCTCGACTTCACGCTCGAGTACGCGAAGGACCGCATCGCGTTCGGGCGGCCCATCGGCTCGTACCAGGCGTTGAAGCACCGCTTCGCCGACATGCGCACGTGGCTCGAGGCGTGTCACGGCACCGTGACCGCGAGCGCCAAGGCCGTGCAGGCCGGTGCCGACGACGCGGGCGAGCTGGTGAGCGTCGCGAAGGCGTACATCGCCGACCGCTGTCCCGCGATCGTCCAGGACTGCGTGCAGCTCCACGGTGGCATCGGCGTCACGTGGGAGCACGACCTGCACCTCTACCTGCGGCGCGTCGCGCAGAACGCGGTGCTGTACGGATCGGTCAGCCAGCACCGTGAGCGCGTCGCCGCGCTCATCGGGATGTAGACGAGACCTTCGGGAGCCAGGGCACACACATGAGCACCGCTGAGCAGACGACGATGGAGAGCGTGGAGTCGTTCCGAGAGCGCGCCGCGGCGTGGATCCCGGAGCACCTCCCGAAGATCGGCGCCTCGGGCGGCGACGACCCAATCACCCGCCGGTTGCGCGAGCAGGACCTCGACCCCGACAACTACCTCCTGCGCACGAAGGCGCTGCAGGGGATCATCTACGACGGCGGCTTCGCCGGTGTCGCATATCCCAAGGAGTACGGCGGGCAGGGACTCACCGCGCGCCACATGCACGCGTTCAACGCCGAGTGCAAGGGCTACGACCTCTCCGGTCTCGGCGCGTACGGCATGACGTTCGGGATGATCGGCCCGACGATCCTCGAGTTCGGTACCGAGGAGCAGAAGGAGCGCCACATCCGGGGCTTCCTCTCCGGCGAGAACATCTGGATCCAGTTCCTCTCGGAGCCCACCGGCGGCTCCGACCTCGCGAGCGTGCTCACCCGGGCCGACCGCGACGGCGACGAGTGGGTCATCAACGGGTCCAAGATCTGGACGAGCCTCGGCGAGACGGGCGACTACGGCCTCCTCGTGGCGCGCACCAACTGGGACGTGCCGAAGCACAGCGGCATCAGCGTGTTCATGTGCCCGGTGCACACCCCGGGGCTCGAGGTGATGCCGCTGCGCCTCGTCACCGGCGCCACCGGGTTCTGCCAGGAGTTCTTCACCGACGTCCGGATCCCCGCCGACCACCTGCTCGGCACGCTCAACGACGGCTGGACGGTCGCGTCGCGTCTCCTCGTGCACGAGCGCAACTCCGTCGGCGGTGGGTCGCAGTACTGGGCCCAGCCGTTCAGCGGCATGCAGGAAGCTGGGATGGGCGGCGAGCCCGCCCCGGTGGAAGGTCGCGGCCCACGTCGCGACGACCTCGTCGAGCTCGCGGACGCCAACGGCAAGGCCGAGGACCCGTACACCCGGCAGCTCGTCGCCGAGGCCTACGTCGCCGCGAAGGTGGGCAGCCACCTCGGCCCGCGCGTCGCGCAGGGAATGGGCAAGGGCGTGCTTCCTCCGGCGGCCGGTTCGTTCCTCAAGCTGTTCAACTCCAGCAACCAGGTCCGCCGGAGTGACATCTCGATGGTGATCGCGGGCACGCCTGCCACCGTCTGGGAGACCGACGACCGTCGCTCCGAAGGTCGCGGCCTGGGCTACCTGTTCCGGCAGGCCGGGAGCATCCTGTCGGGCACGAGCGAGATCCAGCGCAACATCATCAGCGAGCGCGTGCTCGGCTTGCCGCGTGAGCCGTCGCTCGACACGAAGGTGCCTTTCAACCAGGTTCGGCACAACACGATGCCCACCGGAACGGAGAACTGACCATGGAGTACCGCACGCTCGGCCGTTCCGGGCTGCACGTGTCACGCGCGTGCCTCGGGGCCATGATGTTCGGGTATTCGTCGACCGCGCCCTGCGACGAGCAGGAGAGCCGTCGCATCATCGACGCGTTCCTCGACGCCGGGAACAACTTCGTCGACACCGCCAACATGTACACGGGTGGCGAGTCGGAAGAGGTCGTGGGACGCGCCATCAAGTCGAAGCGCGACGACGTCGTGCTCGCGACGAAGGGCTTCATGCCCATCGGCGGCGGCCCGAACGACCGCGGCCTCGGTCGCAAGTACCTCACCCGCGCGCTCGAGGCGAGCCTCCGGCGCCTCGACACCGACTATGTCGACGTGTACCAGTGCCACGCACCCGACGGCGACACGCCGATCGAGGAGACGATGGCCACGCTCCACGGGTTCGTGGAGCAGGGCAAGGTGCGCTATCTCGGCTGCTCCAACTGGACCGGCTCGCAGATCGTCGAGGCGCAGTGGGCCGCCGACAAGGCCGGCACCACGCCGTTCGTGAGCCTGCAGCCGCGCTACTCGCTGGTCGCGCGCCAGATCGAGGACGACATCCTGCCCGCGTGCCAGCGGCACGGGCTCGGCACGATGGTCTACAGCCCGCTCGGTGGAGGTGTCCTCACGGGCAAGTACCGCAAGGGCGAGGACCCGCCGTCCGACAGCCGCGCCGGGCGCGGCACGGGTTGGGCCGGACAGATGCTCGACGACCACAACCTCGACACCGCCGAGGCGGTCGGCAAGGTCGCGGCCGAGGTGGGCGCCACGCCGACCGCGGTGGCGCTCGCCTGGGTGCTCGCCCGACGCGGGGTGACCTCCGTGATCATCGGGCCCCGCACGTTCGACCAGTACGAGCAGAACATGGAGGGCTTCGACCTCCAGCTCGACCCCGCGCTGGTCAAGCGGTTGAGCGACGCCTCACGCTGGGCGCGCTGATCGGCGAGGCCCAGGTGCTGCGCGGCGGCTGCGCGCGCACCACCTGACCGGCGAACACGAACGGGTCCTCCGCGGTGATGATGCCCAGGATCGTCTGCACCGGCGTGTCCATCGGCACGGCCGTCGCCGGGTCGACGAAGCCGCGCTCGCCGAGCAGGTCGACCAGCTCGGTGCGTGTGAAGCCGGGGTCGACGCACGCCACCGCGATGTTCTCCGCCGCGAGATCGGGGGCGAGCGCGTTCGTGAGCCGGTTCAGCGCGGCCTTGGTGGTGGCGTAGCCGAGCAGGGTGCCGAGCCGGATCGGGTCGTCGTCGGTGGGCCCGCGCGACGCGCCCGCGAACGGCATCATGTCGCCCGCGCCGGAGGTCACGTTGACGATCACGCCCCCGCCCTGCGCGCGGAGGTGCGGCACCGCGAGGCCCATCAGCGTGAACGGCCCGTGCACGTTCGCGTCGAACTGGTGGAGCCACGAGTCGCGCGGGTACTCGTCGATCGGTGCCGAGCTGCCCTGCGTGTCGGCCGCGTTGTTCACGAGGATGTCGAGCCGCCCGTACGCGTCGATGGTCGCCGTCACGAGCCGCTCGAGGTCGTCGACGCGCGTGACGTCGACCTGCACCGCGATCGCGGTGCCACCTGCGTCCTCGATGAGCTGCAAGGTCTCGCCGATCGTGCCGGGCAGCCGCCGGTGCGGCTCGACGGTGCGCGCCGCGACCGCGACCTTCGCACCCCGTCGCGCGAGCTCCACCGCGAGCTGACGGCCGATCCCGCGGCTCGCGCCGGTCACGATCGCGACCTTGCCGTCGAGGTCCTTCGAGGGTGCGCCGTCGGGCATCAGTGACTCCTCCCTGATCGTTCGAGCTGGCCGCGCAGGTACGCAGCCTGGCCGACGTGTTGGAGCGAGTCGTCGGCGATGCTCACCAGCCGCACACCGAGGGTCACCGGCGGATCCCACCGTCGGTCGACCACGCGGTCGAGGTCGGCCCCCGTGATGTCGACCAACCACGCGAGCGTGCGACGGTCGACCGCTGCG
>DASUMF010000476.1:0-4671 GCA_036277835.1 Acidimicrobiia bacterium | reverse complement strand
GGTGGCGTTCGTTCCCTCAGGGATGCAGTTGGAGATCGCGTTCGGTGAGCAGCGCGCCACGGTCGTCGAGGTCGGCGGCGCGGTGCGCGAGTACGAGGTGGGCGGTCTCGCCGTGCTCGACCCGTTCCCCGTCGAGGCGATCTGCGACGGCGCCCACGGCACACCGCTCGTGCCGTGGCCGAACCGGCTGGGCGACGGGCGGTACTCGTGGGACGGCGAGTCGTACCAGGTGGCGCTGACGGAGCCGGAGAAGCGCAACGCGATCCACGGGCTCCTCCGCTGGGCGCCGTGGGCCGTGCGGGCCCACGACGCCGATCGGGTGGTGATGGGGGCGACGATCCATCCGCAGTCGGGCTATCCCTTCGCGCTCGACGCGACGGTCGAGTACCGGCTCGATTCCGACGGCCTGCGGGTCACGACGACGGCCACGAACCTCGGCGATCGGGCGCTGCCGTACGCGCACGGCCAGCATCCCTATCTGTCGGCCGGCGGTGGCCTGCTCGACGACTGCACGCTCGAGTTCACCGCCGCGACGCGCATCGTGACCGACGCGGAGCGCCAGCTGCCCACCGGCACCGACCCGGTGCAGGGCACCGAGTTCGACTTCTCGACCCGGCGGGCGATCGGCGCCTTCTCGATGGACTTCGCGTTCACCGACGTGATGCGCGACGCCACCGGTCGGGGGTGGGTGAGCCTCGGTCGCCCCGACGGCACCCGCGCCGAGATCTGGGTCGACGACACGTACCCCTACGTGGAGCTCTACACCGGCGACACGCTCGCACCGCACCGGCAACGACGGGGGCTCGGCTCGGAGCCGATGACGTGCCCGCCGAACGCCTTCGCGACGGGGCAGCAGCTCATCCGGCTCGAGCCCGGTGACTCGACCGTCACCGCGTGGGGCGCCCGCCTCGCGACCTGACCTTGCGGCGGGGTGGTAGCACCACCTCGGTGTGCCGGGCAGGCCTGGTGGTCGGCGGCGGCGCGATCTGCGACAGTGCGGTGTGTCTGACGCCACCGACGCGCGCGTGCGCGTGATGAGCGCCGTCGTCGATCTCGTGGGTCGACGCCTCGCGCGCCGGGCCGGCGTGGGGATCGCCGTCGGGATCCTGCTCGGGGCGGGCTTCGGGCTCAGCCTGGCCGCCTTCAACACGGCGCGGCGCACCAGCTCCGCCTACCACCGCATCCTTGTCCGCGCCGACGCGCCCGACGCGGCGATCGCGCACTCGTTGTCCGTCGCAGAAGCCGACGCGTTGTTCGGCGATCTCGACGGGGTGGTCGCCCAACGTCAATACACCGGATACGTCGGGCAATTCGACGGGATCGACGCGGGGATGGTCACGTCGTTCCTCGTTCCCGAGCAGCAGCGATTTCCGATCGAGCGCCCGACCCTGCGCGAAGGCCGTCTCCCCGCGCCGGACCGGGCGCGCGAGGTGGTGCTGAACAGCTACTTCGCCGATCGTGCCGGGATCGAGCTGGGCGACCGGCTCGACATGACCTTGATCTCGCCCGATCAGTCGCGCACCGTGACCGAGCCAGTCGAGGTGGTCGGCATCGGTACCTTCGCACGCGAGGCGGTGGTCGACGAGACCGCCGGGTCGGGTGTGGTGGTGCTCAGCCCCGCGTTCGCGCCACTGCACCGCGACCTCGCCGCGTACTCGAGCATGAACGTCGATCTCGCGCCCGGCGTGGACGCGCGGCGCGACCTCGCGCCACAGGTGACAGAGCTCGGGTTCTCGCTCCAGGAGGCGCGTGCGAGCGAGACGCACGCGGTGCGTGAAGCCATGCGACCGATGATCGTCATCCTGCTCGGACTCGGCGTGTTGGCGTTCGTCGCATCGGCGATCGTGGCCGGGCAGGCCATACAGCGCGAACAGGAGCGCTGGCGGCACGACGACGAGATCCTTCGCCAGCTCGGCATGGTGCGCACGCAGCTCGTGCTCGCGTCGGTGGTGCCAGCCGCGCTCCTCGGCGCGCTTGCGACCGTGTTGGCGTTGGTGGTGATGTTCTTCGCGTCACCGCTCGCACCGGTGGGGCCACTCCACGCGCTCGACCCCGCGCAGGGATTCGCGGTCGATCTCACCGTCGCGTTGCTCGGCGCGCTCGCGATCGTGGCGACGGTCGTCGGCATTGCCGGTGGCCTCGCGCTGCGCCGGCGGGCCGAGGCGACGACGGTCGCGAGCCCACCGCGGTCGGTCGCCGCGGTGGGACAACGACCTGCCGCCGCCGCGGGAATGGCGCTTGCATTCGGTGGGAACCGCAGCCGCGCCCGACGCACGGTCGCGTTCGCGACCGTCGCGGTGCTCCTCGCCGCCGGAGTCGTCACGTTGGTCGCGTCCGCGGTGGCGCTCGCCGACAGCCCTGCCCGGTACGGGTTCGACTGGGACGTACTCGCGTTGAGCGCATATGGCGACCAGACCGATGCGGGGTTGCAGGCGGTCTTCGCCGAGGATCCCGACGTGGCCGCGGCGACGGGTTTCACCGCCGCGCCTCTGCTCGTCGACGGGCGCGCGGTGCCCGGCCTCGCCGCGCGCGCGGTGAAGGGTCAGCTCGGGCCGACCATCCTGCGGGGGCGCAGCGTGAGGGGCGACGACGAGATCGTCGTCGGCGGTGACACGCTCGACCAGCTCGGGGTCGAGCTCGGCGACCGCGTCGCGGTGCAGGTCGCAGGAGCCGATGGCGCGAGGGCGCGGCCGCTCGCCCTGCGCGTCGTCGGCGTCGCGACGTTCGCGCCGGTGGTCCAGATCGGGACCGACCAGCCGCGCCTCGGGACCGGGGCGCTCGTGCGGCGCGACACCTTCGATCGCCTGAGCGACACGACGGACAACAACCCCGAGTGGACCGCGGCGCGGCTGGCGCCAGGGGTGACACCGGCGGCCATGATCGCGCGCAATCCCGAGGGCGTTCCCGACGCACTCGGGATGCCGACCCGTTGGTTCACCGACGCCAAGCCCGCGGAGCTCCGCCAGCTCGAATCGGTGCGGTCGCTGTTGTACCTGGCCATCGCGCTCAGCGCAGTGTTGGCGCTCGGCCTCATCGCGCACGCGCTGCTCGCGCAAACCCGCGATCACCGGTTCGATCTTGCGGTGCTCACCGCGATCGGCTTCACCCGCCGCCAGCGCGGCGAGGCCGCGGCGTGGCAGGCACTGCCGCTGGCGGCGCTCGTCACCGTCGTCGGCGCGCCGCTCGGCATCGTGATCGGACGATTCGTGTACGGCGTGTTCGCACGGTCGCTGGCGGTGGACGATCGCGCCACGATCCCACCCGCGCTGGTCGTCATTCTCGTGGTGGGTGCCCTGGTCGCGAGCGGCCTCGGTGCGCTCGCGGCGGCCGGCGTCGCGCGCCGCACGCACACCGCGGTCGAGCTACGGAGCGAGTGAGGCGCTGACGAGCTCGGCGGGATCGAGCTCTGATTCGTCCGATGCGTCGGTGTCGGTGTCTGCGGTCGTCTCCACCTCGGGCACGCCGTCGACGTAGATCACGCGGCGAGTGCGGATCGCCGGCACGTTCGCGCCTGGCACGATCAAGCCCGCGAGGTTCAGCGGGTCGGTGCCGTTCACGACGACGCGCTCATCCGTGCGTTCGGCCTTGCGCACCTGCGCGAGCTGTTCGACGGCCTGGGGGAGCGCGTACTGCTCGCCGCTGAACCCGGTGACGAAACGCCCACCGCGCACGAGACCGCGGTCTTCGAGACGTCGCAGCGCGCGCTGCACGTCGCGCCACGGGATGCGGAGCGAGTCGCGGAGGGCGAGGTCGCGGAACACGACGCCCCACCGGTTGAGGAGCTGCTCGGCCACCGCTTCGGCCAGATCGTGCTGATCGATCGAGCGGTCGCCGGCGGGCTGCGCCGCCTCGGGTGCGGGATCCGACACCAGTGACCAGCGGCCGGCGCCGGCACCCGCGGCGCGTGCTCCGCGGAGGAGCCGCGACATGCGGCGGGTGTCGGCCTTGTCGCGCCCGGGCGCGATGCGGGCCCGGATCGCGCCGAAGCCGTCGGACGTGAGCAGGCCGCGGGCGACGCCGTCCCAGAGCCCCCCCTCGATGTCGTCGGGGAGGCGACGGGTGAGCTCCGCGATCTCGGAGGCGAAGCACGCACCGCGGGCCCGGAGCACCTCGATGATCTCGGCGGTGGCACCGACCGTCGGCTCGGGCACCTCGAGGCCGTGGCGTGCCGCGGTGAGGAGCCAGTCGAGATCGGAGCGGAACACCACCGCGATCGGTGTGGCCTTCGACGGCGCACCGACCGGCGCGTCGGCGTCGTCGCGTGGACGCGGCGCGAGCCGCAGCCAGGTGAGCTCGCCGTCGTGACAGAGACGGTCGAGCACCGCCGGTTCGTAGTGCCGCACGCGGCGGGCCAGCAGCTCGGGCTCCCACGCGACGGCCGCGGCCTCGAAGCCCTGGAGCTGCTCGACCGCCGCGAGCAGCCCTGCTTCACCGGCGAGCTGCGTGCCGGGGGCGACGTGCTGCCAGCGCAGCAGGAAGCGCATGAAGTCCTGGGTGGTCGCGGGCTCGACGCCCTGGCGACGGGAACGCCGCGAGTAGGAGTGCATGCGGGCGAGCAGCCGTCGGGCCACCCACTCGGTGTCGGTCGCGCCGACCGAGTAGCGACCCTGGAGCGCGAAGCCCTCCTGCTCGAGCACCGCGAGGCCGGCCTCGACGCGACGGGTCGGGAGC
>DASUMF010000475.1:0-3909 GCA_036277835.1 Acidimicrobiia bacterium | reverse complement strand
CTTCCCGGCCGTCGGCACGACGAAGGTGAAGCTTCGAGCCTGGATCGGTGGCGCAGGACTGCCCGCGTTCGGCGCCAGCTCACCCGTGTTGAACAGGTCGGTGGCGTTGAGCGTCTGCGGCGACGGGCCCGGGATCGGCGTGCTGGTCTCGGGCGAGAGCGGATCGGTGATCGCGGGCTGCGCACCGCGGAAGGTGCCGGTGTGCGGCGACTGCGAGTCGTTCACGAAGCGGATGCTGTCTCCGTGCTTGATCTTGGTGGGCGCAGGCGAGAAGGCGAGCACGTCGGCGTGCTCGGTGGTGACGCCCGTCTGGATGTCCCAGGTGCTCGTGCCGTCGGCGCCCTTGGTGCGCACCGGCTTCGTGCTCGCGAGCTTCTTCTTCGCGGCCAGGCCCTCGGCGGTCCACTTCGCCTGCTCCTTGGCACCACGGGCGGTGACGGCCGCCGCGGTGTCGAACTTCTGGTCGGGGGCGACCACCTTCACCGTGCCGACCATGTTCGGGTGGATCACGCAGTAGTACGTGAACGATCCCGTCGCGGGGAAGGTCAGCGAGAACTTGGACGGTTCCGACGGGCCGACCGGCTGCAGCCCGCTGTTCACGAGCGCGGTCCCGATGTAGGAATCCCCGGGCGTCGGCAGGAACAGCGACTCGTCGGAGCCGGGCGGCGGCACGGTGGCTCCCAGCGGGAAGAACGTGACGGAGTGCGGCTCGATCGTGTCGTCCCACGACCACGACACGGCGGTGCCGGCTGCCACCGTGACGGTCTCGGGCAGGAACTCGGTGACCGCGACGTTCGGGTCCTTGGTGGTGTTCACCCCCGCCTTGACGGTGATCGCCGACGCCGCGGCGGATGCGCGCGGTGCGGCACTCGCGTTGGAGACGGTGGTGCTCAGCGCGGCGAGGGCGAGCGCGGCGACGACGACGAGGCGACCTGAGTTCTGCATTCGGGGAACGTAGCGCGTGCATCACGCGCATCCGCGCACCGCGCGACGTACACCGACGAGAATGGTCGACATGGACGCGCGCACGTCGACCGCGGAGATCGCACGCGATCCCGAGGTCGTGTGCGACCGCGCGACCTCGGAAAGGATCACCACGCCCGGCGCCGGTGCTTCGACGCGCGTGTTCATCTCCCACCCGACGGCGTTCGCCACGGTCGCACTGTTGGCGGCGTTCTCGGGATACCGGATCTGGCAGGGGTTCGCGGGTCCGCCGATCGTCTGGCCCGACTCAGCCGACTACGCGCGGTCGGCCGTGTGGGCCGGGACACGACCGCCGCTGGTGCCGATGCTGCTCGGAGTCGTGCCGAGCGCGGCATGGTTCGTCGGGGTACAGGTTGCGGTCGGCGTGCTGGCGTGGGGCGCGCTCGCGTTCGCAGTCGCAGCGCGCCTGCATCCCCGGCTCAGGGTCGTCGCCATGGTCGCGGTGCTCGCCTTCGGCTCGACCACTGCGGTGGTGCGCTGGGACCGCTCGGTGCTCTCCGAGAGCTTGGCCATGAGCACGCTCGCGCTCCTGCTCGCCGCTCTGTTGTGGGCGTTCGCGGGCACGACGACATGGCCCCGCATCGGGGCCCTCGTCGTCGTGGCGGCGGCGTTCGCGTCGGTCCGCGACCCGGACCTCTGGGTGGTGTGGCTCCTCGCCGCCGCGATCGGGGTGGAAGCCGTCGTGTCGGGGCGCGGTCGTCACGGCATCGTTGCCGCGCTCGTCCTCGCCGCCTGCGCGGGGGCGATGCTGGGTGGGTCACTCGCGGCCGCGCGCGGAGCAACGAACGTCGAGCACGTCTACGTCGTGCGCGTGTTCCCCTATGCGGATCGCGTCGACTGGTTCGCGCGGCACGGCATGCCGGACGCCGCCCGGGTGAAGCACTACTCCGAGGGTGTCGTGACGGAGAGCGGCACCGCGCCCGTCGTCGGGATCGATCCCCGCGATCCATCGGTGCGATCCCTCGTGCGATGGCTCCACGACGACGGTGCTGCCACCTACCTCCGTTGGCTCGTGGAGCACCCGACGTACGTTGCGACCGAGCCCCTCCGACGGCCGGAGCGCGCGTACAACTTCGCCGACGGCGATCTCGGCGCGTACTCGGGGCCGGAGCGCACCGAGCTCGGCGTCGTCGACCGGGTGCTGTTCCCGTCGGCACTCATCGTGGCGGCGGTCGGGGTCGTGGCGCTCGGCGTCGGATTCGCTTCCGGGCTCGGCCGTCGGTCGTGGTGGTGGCTGGTCGTCACCTTCGGCGCGCTCGGTGTGGTGCACATGGCGATCGCGTGGCACGGCGACGGCATGGAGACCACGCGTCACGTGAGCGTCGGCAACGTGCAGGTCCGGCTGGCGGTGCTCGTGCTCGCACTCGTGGCGTTCGGCGCGGCACTGCAAGCACGACGCGTGCGGGCGGCGGGCACCGACGCGGGCCGGTCTGGGTAGATTGCTGCGATGGCGACCTACGAGGACATCCCGCCCCCCGAGCCCAAGGAGATCGACGAGCAGAACTGGCTCCAGCTCAAAGATCTCATCCACCGGTCGGTGTTGAAGGGTCACCCGTACGAGGGGAAGGAGCAGTGCGACAACTGCCTCTACTACCTCGACCCCGACGACGACATCTCGTACTGCTGGCACCCGACGCTGCGCATCCTGGTCGGGGGCCAGTGGTGGTGTCAGTGGTGGGAACCCGTCCCGACCGACTGATCACTCGGCCGACTGCTCACCGGCGGATCGACCGGCGGCGCCGCGTCGAGGTCGCGCAAGGTCTCGAAGGCCTGCGACAGGAGCTTCCCGAGCGGCTGGCGACCTTCGTCGAGGACCCAGTCGCGGTAGGTGAAGGCCACGACGCTCGCGATCGCCACCCCGAGCACGCTCGCGCGCGGGTCGTCGACCCGGAGCTGGAGGCGCTCGGCGGCGAGCACGCGGAACGTCTCCTCCAAGTTGACGGCCGACCGGCTCATCGCCCGGATCGCAGCATCGGGCGACCGCACCACCGCCTGCCCCCAGCGCAGCAGGAGGTCGTCGTCCTCGTCGGCGTCGCCACCCGTGCGCCCGGCCGCGGCGAACGCCTGCAGCAGGCTCTCGTCGGCCGGCCGAGCACGAACCCAACCCGACATGCGCACGAGGGCGCGGTCCGGGAGCGCGGCGAGCACGTCGTCGCGCGACGCGAAGTAGCGGAAGAAGGTGCGCTTCGACACACCCGCGGCTGCCGCGATCTGCTCGATGGTCACGTCGTCGGCGCGGTTCGCGGCGAAGAGCTCGAGCGCGGCTCCCTCGATGTGGCGCGCGATCCGCTCGCGTCGAAGGTCCCAGCCGCTGGGCGCGACATCCCCGTCGTCGGTCACACGCACAGTCTGCCGGTTCGGGTGATCCCAGGCGTGGCAGCGCCTCGACGCCGGCGGCCTGCGATCAGAGGAAGCCGGCGAGGCCCGGCTGGCTGACGATCTCGAGCCACATCCAGAACGTCGACGCGCCCTTGAGCTCCTGGTCGAGGAAGTCGATCGTCGTGTTCACCACGAGCGCGAAGTGCGGATCGCCGGGGTCCATGTAGGGGCCCTCGTGGCTCGCGTTCCACAGGCCCACGGTCCAGTACGGATCGCCGAGGTTGTCGTGATCCCAGGCGACCGCCGCGCCGAGGTCGTTGTACACGTCCTGGTCGCTCAAGACGTGGAGGAACGCCCGCCCGTTGGGCTGGTAGGTCGTGCCCGGCTCGCCCAGCAGCGCCGAGTAGGAGATCACTGCGCGCACCCGCGGGTCCGTGCGCCACGCGACGAACCCGTCGCTGAACGAGATGAGCGCACCGTCGGAATGACCGGCCACCGCGATCCGCGCCGGGTCCATCAGGTTGGCGAACACCCAATTGTCGGAGGCGTTCAGCGCGAGCATCGAGTCGGTGACGAACCGCGTGTCGGGGAACTTCTGCTCCCAGT
>DASUMF010000474.1:0-8410 GCA_036277835.1 Acidimicrobiia bacterium | reverse complement strand
CTCACCGACCTCAACCCCGACGTCGACGTCGTCACGTACGACGTGCGCTTCGGCGCCGACAACGTGCTCGACATCATCGACGGCTACGACGTGATCATCGACGGGACCGACAACTTCCCGACGCGCTACCTGCTGAACGACGCGTCGCTGTTGAAGCGCATCCCGGTCGTGCACGGGTCGATCTTCCGTTTCGAGGGCCAGGTCACGGTGTTCAAGCCGTACGACGGGCCGTGCTACCGCTGCCTGCTCCCCGAGCCGCCGCCGCCGGAGCTCGCACCGAGCTGCGCGGAGGCGGGCGTCCTCGGTGTGCTGCCGGGGATCGTCGGCTCGATCCAGGCGCTGGAGGCGATCAAGATCATCCTCGACCTCGGCGACCCCCTCGTCGGTCGGCTCCTCGCCTACGACGCGCTCGAGGAGAGCTTCCGCAGCTTCAAGGTGCGCCGTGATCCCCACTGCCCGGCGTGCGGCCCCGACGTCACCGAGATCGTGATCGCGGAGTACGACGACCTCTGCCTCCCCCACGCCGTCCTCGCCGACGGCAGCGAGACCGGCCACTGACGCCAGCCGCTGCCTCGGCTCCCGGCAACCGGCTCCCGGGCGGACACATGCCCTGACCTGCTCAAGGAGGGTCATTCCCCGGTCGATGTTCGCCCCGAGGGGCGCGGGCAGACGTGCCAACGGGAGAGACAAGGGGCGACATGAGCAGGCTGGTCCTCGCGACCACGGACACGGAGTTCGAAGGCCGGGTCCGCAGCGCGTTCAAGGATGAGTTCGACGAGCAATTGCGCTATTGGCGCGACGAGCTCCTGACCGACGAGCCGAACCACATGGTCCGTCACCTCGCGCAGGACGGCGTCGAGGTCGTGGCCCTCGGTCCGGGCCTCACCGCCGAGTCCGCGATCGGGCTGGCCCGGGCGTTCGACACCACGAGGCCCGACATCAGTGTCGTCATCGTCGCCGAGCCGTCGACCGACCTGTTGCAGTCCGCCCTGCACGCCGGCGCTCGCGACGTGATCGCGCCCGACGCACCCACCCCGGTGCTGAAGGCCGCGATCGAGCGGGCATTCGAAGCCGCCAACGCTCGACGCATCGCGTTCGACGCCGAAGAAGCCGAAGCGGACGCGCCGCGCGTGATCGCCACGTTGTGCCCCAAAGGTGGCGCGGGCAAGACGACCGTGTCGTCGAATCTCGCGCTGGGGCTCGCACACGTCGCGCCCGGCGAGGTCGTGATCGTCGACCTCGACTTGCAGTTCGGCGACGTTGCGAGCGCGCTCGGGATCAAACCGGACGGCACGTTCAGCGAAGCGGTGAAGAACCTCGCCAAGCTCGACGCGACGCGCCTCAAGGCGAACCTCACCCACCACGAGTCGGGGCTCTTCGTGCTGTGCGCCCCCGCGACGCCGACCGAGGTCGACGATCTCACGGTCGAGCACGTGCAGAAGGTCCTGGAGCTGCTGACCGACGCCTTCCGCTACGTGGTCATCGACACCGCCTCGGGCCTCGACGAGTACACGCTCGCGGCGCTCGCCTACGCGACCGACCTGATCGTGCTCTCCGCCACCGACATCCCGAGCATCCGCAGCACGCAGAAGGAAGTCGACGCGCTGCGGATCCTCGGCCGGCCCGAGCAGCGCTGGCACTTCGTGTTGAACCGTGCCGACGCCAAGACCGGTCTCACGATCGGCGCGATCGAGACGGCCGTCGGCGTGAGCGTCGACGTGGCCATCCCGAGCTCGCGTGCGGTGCCGCTGTCGCTCAACCACGGGACGCCGGTGATCGAGAACGACCCGCGTGCGCCCGTGTCGCTCGCCATGGCACAGCTGGTGCGCCGCATGGCGCCCCAGGTGAACGGCAACGGCGATGCCAAGGCGTCGACGTTCTGGCGTCGAGGGAAGTGACCCCATGAAGCTCAGCGAGCACCTCAAGCAGTCGGCCGGCACACCGAACGAGCCCGTCGCGTCGAACACGGTGACGCGTGCCAACGCCGAGCACCGCGACGAGCCGGACGCCGACGACCCGCTCGCGAAGCTCAAGGAGCGCGCGCAGACCGCGCTCATGGTGCGCATGGGCCCGACGCTGTTCGACTCGTCGCTCAGCGCGGTGCAGCTCGACAACCTCGTCGTGCAGGAGCTCGGCCAGGTGCTCCGCGACGAGAAGATCCCGCTGACGCCCGGGGAGCGCGATCGCCTCGTGTCGACGATCACCGACCAGGTGCTCGGGTACGGACCGATCGAGCGCTACCTCGACGACCCTTCGGTGTCGGAGATCATGGTGAACGCGCTCGACGGCATCTACATCGAGCGCAACGGCCGGCTCGAGCTCACCGAGGCCAGCTTCCTCTCCGACGACCACATCATGCGCGTGATCGACCGAATCGTCGCGCCCCTCGGTCGACGCATCGACGAGTCCTCCCCGATGGTGGATGCCCGACTGCCCGACGGCTCACGAGTGAATGCGATCATCCCGCCGCTCGCGCTCGACGGCCCGGTGCTCACCGTCCGCAAGTTCCCCGCGCAGTCGTTCGAGCTCGACGACCTCGTGAGCATCGGCACGCTCACCGAAGGGGTTGCCGAATTCCTCAGCGCCTGCGTGCAGGGTCGCGCCAACATCCTCATCAGCGGCGGCACCGGCACCGGCAAGACCACCCTGCTGAACGTGCTGTCGGGGATGATCCCCGAGACCGACCGCATCGTCACCATCGAGGATGCCGCCGAGCTGCGGCTCAAGCAGCGCCACGTGGTGCGTCTCGAGAGCCGTCCGGCGAACGTCGAGGGACGCGGCGAGGTGGTCGCTCGTGACCTGGTGCGCAACGCGTTGCGCATGCGTCCCGACCGCATCGTGATCGGTGAGGTGCGGGGCGCTGAGGCGCTCGACATGCTCCAGGCGATGAACACCGGTCACGACGGCTCGCTGTCGACGTTGCACGCGAACTCGCCGCGCGACGGCCTGTCCCGCATCGAGACGATGGTGCTCATGGCGGGCGTCGACCTGCCCGTGCGCGCGATCCGCGAGCAGGCCGCGTCGGCGATCGACCTCCTCGTGCACATCGGCCGCATGCCCGACGGCTCGCGTCGCATCACGAGGGTCTGCGGCATCGAGGGGATGGAAGGCGACGTGATCACCCTCGCCGACATCTTCGTGTACGAGCGGGC
The DNA here is from genome assembly GCA_036277835.1 of Acidimicrobiia bacterium. Classification (GTDB taxonomy): domain Bacteria; phylum Actinomycetota; class Acidimicrobiia; order IMCC26256; family DASPTH01; genus DASUMF01. The sequence goes on along the minus strand of DASUMF010000474.1, from coordinate 5,258 downwards.
CGACGAGTCGGGGCTCACCGAGGTGCTCCGCCCGACCGGGCTGCGCCCGCGCATCGACGACAAGGTGCGCGACCTCGGCATCGACATCCCCGCCGAGGTCTTCGACCCCCAGGCGAAGATCCACCACGTCGCCTGACCCCGACTCAGTGCCGGTTTTCTTCTGGCCGTCAGTCACTCTCAGCGGTACTGAAGGCCAGAAGAGCAGAGTGTGGAAGTCGCGCCGCTGATCACGCGTGCTGATCGAGCGCCTCGAGCACGCGGCGTACGTTTGCTGCGTTTTGCCGTAGTCGAGCACCGTGATCGGGTTGGCGGGCACGCTCGTGACGCACACCTCACACGTTCCGGGCTCGGCGTCGCGTACACGGATCTCCACGAGCTCGCCGAAGCTCCGCACGCTGAAACCGAAGCGACCCGCGATCACCAGCGGATCGTCCACGCGATTTTCGATGGTCAGGCCGCGCGTTCGGCGCGCCGCCGAGAGGGCTGCGGCACGTGCAGTCTCAGAGTCGCCCCGGAACTGCCGGCACTCCTCCGCGACGATCGGTCGGACGCGTGCGACGACGACGGAGGCTGCGAAGAGGACCGCCCCGATCGCGACGACTATCACGAACGCCATGCGGCGTCTCAGCTGGGCACGCGCAGGGACGCGAGGGTGGGGACGACGGGGGCGCCGGCGGGGCGGGCCTTGGCCGTCTTGGCCTTGGGCAGGTTCCGTTGCTTCGGCGGGACGGGCGTCTGCTTGTAGGGCGTGCCCGCGGGGTTCTTGCCGACGTCGAGGAACGTCGCCACGTCGAGACCGCCGGGCGCGGTGGCCGGATCGGAAGTGGCCGGCGCGCCGCACGGGAGCAGCGCCTCGATCCCGGTGGGCGCGGAGCTGGTGAAGGTGTTGCCCGCGAAGCAATTGGCATCGTCGGGCGCGGGGAGCACCACCGCCAGATCGGCGACGCCGCTTCGCTCGACGGTGTTCCCGCGCACCGTGTTGCCCGCGGCCGGATACGGCGAGTTCCCGAGCAGCCCCGGGTTCGGGGCGATGGCGATGCCGACGGTCGCGCTGTCGGTGATCGCGTTGCCGACGATCTGGTCGTCGGAGCCGCCCACGAGCGCGATCCCGCTCCCGAACACGACGTCGAAGCCGCCGCCCGAGCCGGCGGCCCGATCCGACGACGTACCACTCCCCTCGACCCGGTTCGCCGCGATCACGGCGTCCGCCTGCGGTGCGAGCGCCTCGCTGTCGAGGCTGTTGGGGACGATGCCGGCACGATTGGAGCGCCACACCGACTGGACGATGTGCAGGTCACCGCTCGCGTTGGTGCCGGAGTACCCGAGCTGGTTGTGCTCGGCGAGGACGTCGTCGATCACCGCGTGACACGGGTTGCACTGCCCGATGTAGAACCCGGAGTCGGGGCTTCCCGACGCGTACGAGTGCTCGAACGTGCCCCACTGCGAGTCGAACGCGAAGAGGCCGTAGTCGCCGTTGCGGTAGGCGGTGAGGTAGGACCCGCGATACCCGAGCACCCCGGTCCAGTAGAAGCCGTTGAACGTGTAGTTGCGCGCGGTCAGGTTCTCGATCGCGACACCGTCGGCACCGACGACCTTCACGCCGTTCTCACGTTTGAATTCGCCGTCGAGGATCGTCCGGTTGCGATCGACTCCGCGGAGCACGACGCCGTCGGTCGAGACCGTGACCGACTCCTTGTACACGCCCGGTGCGATCAGCACGAGATCACCGGGCTCGGCGCGATCGACCGCGGCCTGGATCGTCTTCGCGTCGCTCGGGACGTCGATGACGTGGCCGCTCGCCGCGATGACGGGGGCGGCGTCGTCGCGGGCACCGAGCACGTCGTCGTCGTCACCGGCGTAGCCGCTGTCGCCCACCACGACCGTTCCGTGCTGGCCTTTGCCGGGCGCGCCGTGCAACGAGCAGTAGTACCCGAACGTGCCCGGCTTCTCGAACTCGAACGAGTACGACTGCCCGGTGCGCAGGTTGCGACTGCCGAACGCAGTGCCTGCGTCGGGCTTGACGTTGTGACGGTTGCGACCACCGTTGACCCAGCGCACCACCGTGCCGGGGTCGACCTCGATGGTCTTCGGCATGAACACGTTGTCGCGGACGTCGACCGTCACGAACTCGGGTGCACCGGCCGGCGCGGCCGTGACGGACGCGCTCGCGACCGACGCGTCCGCCGTTGGAGCAGCAGTGCTCGACGCGACCGCGACCAGCAACCCCGAGAGGAGCACCAGCGCCGCCGCGACCCCTCCGGGGCGCATCAGTCCTTTGGCGCCGCGAACGTGCTCGCCAGCTCGAGGAGCGTGCGCACCCCGAAGCCGGTGCCGCCCTTGGTGATGTAGCCGTCGTCACCGGAGAGGAACGCAGGCCCGGCGATGTCGAGGTGCACCCACGGCACGTCGCCGACGAACTCCTGCAGGAAGAGCCCAGCGGTGAGGGTGCCGCCTTCGCGCGGTCCGGTGTTCTTGATGTCGGCGACCGCGGAGTCGATCCCGCGGCGGTAGTCCGGCGGGAGCGGCAACGGCCACACCCGCTCGCCGACCCGGTCGGCTGCGTCGCGGACCTGCGACTGCCAGCCCTCGTGGTTGCCCATGAGGCCCGCGATCTTGTCGCCGAGCGCGACCACGCACGCGCCGGTGAGCGTGGCGAGATCGACGATCGCAGCCGGCTTGTCCTCCACCGCGAGCGACAACGCGTCGGCGAGGATGAGGCGGCCCTCGGCGTCGGTGTTCAGGACCTCGACCGTCTTGCCGTTGCGGATGCGCAACACGTCGCCCGGACGGATCGCGGTGCCGCTCGGCATGTTCTCGACGAGCGGCACGTAGCCCGTGACCTTGGCCTTCACCCCGAGATCCTTCAGCGCCGACATCGCGGCCAGCACCGCGGCGGCACCCGACATGTCGCACTTCATGGTCTCCATGCCACCCGCCGGCTTGAGCGACAGGCCACCGGAGTCGAACACCACACCCTTGCCCACCAGCGCCAGAGGCTTGCCGCGCGCGCCGGTCGGGGCGTACGTGAGCTTCAGGAACCGTGGCGTCTGCGCCGAGCCCTGGCCGACCCCGATCACGCCGCCCAGCTTCTTCTGACGGATCTGCGCGGGGTCGAACACCTGCACCGACACGCCGCGACCGCGCATGAGCGCGCGCGCCTCCGCCGCGATCTCGGCCGGCGGCTTCTCCTTCGAAGGGGTGTTGACGAGGTCGCGCGCCCACCGCACCGCAGTCGCGATGGCCGAGCCGCGCGCGACTGCGGCCCGCACACCGGGACCGCCGCCGATGAGCGTGACCTTCGCCAGCTTCGACGGCTTGGGGTCGCGCTTGTACTCGAGGAATTGGTACGCGCCCAGCTCGATGCCTTCGGCGACGGCTTGCGCGGCATCGGCGTCGCTGAGCTCGGTGGCCGCGGCGGCCAGCGTGGTCGCGACCGACGTGACCTTCGAAGCGCGCCGCGCCACCGCCGCGGCGGCGCGGCGGAGGCCGTCGGGGGTGAGCTCCGCCGGGTCGCCGACGCCGACGACGAGCGCGGCCTTGGCCCGTAGCTTGCCGCCCGTCGGCACGGCGATCGCTTCACCGAGCTTGCCCTCGAACCCGACCTCGTCGAGGAACGCGACGAGGTCGCCGCCGAGCGCGTCGTCGAGCGCGTCGGCGCCGGGGCCGAGGACGCGCGCCGGCGCGTCGGACCCGCGCTTGGGTGAAGTGGGCGCCGGTGCGGTGCCGACGGGCACCGCGAGGAGATCGGCCGCGACGCGGTCGACGGAGCCGGTGGCGACGGTGAAGGTGAAGGGCACGGGTTCCTCCGAGGGGAGCGGTCGAGCGGTCAGGATGCGTCGTCGGGGCGGGAGCGCACCGGTCGGTACGAGCCCTCCTGCCACCGGGCGAGCGTGTAGACGAGATCGGCGAGCCGGTTGAGGTAGCGCACCACCTCGCTCTGCGCGAGGTCGAGCCAGCCGTCGTGGGCGGCGGCCACGCATCGCCGCTCGGCCCGGCGGACCACGGTGCGGGCGACGTCGAGGGCGGCGGCGACACGATTCTCGCCCGGGAGGACGAACTCGGTGGGCGGGTCGTAGCGCTCGGTGACGTCGTCGATGATCGGCTCGAGCTCGTCGACCATCGTCGGGGTCACGAGCGAGACCCCGGGTTGGAGCTTGGCCCGGTTCTCGGGCGCGGTGGCCAGCTCCGCGCCCACGACGAACAGCTCGCGCTGGAGCCGGACGAGCAGCTCGTCGAGCTCGGAGCCCCGCTCGGACTCTGCACGCGCCAGGCCCAACGCGCTCACGGCTTCGTCGACCACGCCGTACGCGTCGGGGCCAGTGGTGTCCTTGGCGACGCGGCCACCGTAGAGGAGCCCGGTCGAGCCGTCGTCGCCGGTTCGGGTGTACACCGCCCGGGGCGGGCGCGATCGAGCCATGCGAGGCGGAGTCTACGGGTCCGATCCTTCGGTACCCTTGCGACCGATGTCGGCGGTCCCCGAACCAACTCCGAGCGGGCCGTCGGAAGGCGACCCTTCGTCGTCGTTCCTGCGCGCGGTCGTGCTCACCGCGCGCCCGAAGCAGTGGACGAAGAACCTGCTGGTGTTCGCGGCCCCCGCGGCCGCGGGCGTGCTCGACGAGCGGGAGGCGCTCGTGCAGACGCTCGTCGCGTTCGTGGCGTTCTGCCTCGCGGCGAGCGCGACCTACTTCCTCAACGACGCCGCCGACGCCGCCGCCGACCGTCTGCACCCCGTGAAGCGCAACCGCCCCATCGCCGCCGGTGATCTCGAACCGAACACCGCGCGCGCGATCGCGGTCGGGCTCATCGTGGTGGCGATGCTCATCACCGCGCCGATCAACGACGGCAAGCTCACGTTGGTGGTCGCGGCGTACGTGGCGGTCACGCTGTCGTACACGATCTGGCTCAAGCACGAGCCGGTGCTCGACATCGCAGCCGTCGCAGCGGGGTTCGTGTTCCGAGCCATCGCGGGGGGCGTCGCCACCGACGTGGTGCTGTCGGACTGGTTCCTCATCGTCGCGGGTGCCGGCTCACTGTTCATCGTCACGGGGAAGCGACACGCCGAACAGGTGGAACTCGGCTCCGACTCGCTCGCACACCGCAGCACCCTCGGCGCGTACTCCACCGCGTACCTGAGCTACGTGCGCGCGGTCGCGTCGGGCGTGATGATCACTGCCTACTGCTTGTGGGCGTTCGAGAACGCCAGCGCGACCGGTGACACCACGTGGTTCCGGCTGTCGATCGTGCCGCTCGTGATCGCG
>DASUMF010000473.1:0-11632 GCA_036277835.1 Acidimicrobiia bacterium | reverse complement strand
CGCGTTGCCATGCGTGTTCACGCGCCGCAGGTTGGGGGAAACTTCGGGAATTCCCCACGTACGGGTTGGGGAACGACTCGCGAACACCCAGGTCAGCGCACCAGAACCTTCTGACTCAGGCCGACAAACTCCGGCCTACGGATCAGAAGGTTGGGGGTTCGAATCCCTCCGAGCGCACTGAAGCGAGCCCTCGTAGTGGATTCGCGCGGCCCACATCCTCGCTGAACCTCCGAGGTTTCAGAAGGTTGTAGGTGGTATCCTTTCTCAAATCCGGCGGTTTGGGAAGGTTCCGATGCCGCACCAGCTCGTCAGCGTGGACTGGGAAGGTCGTCCGGTCGACGCGTTCGTGCCCGAGCCGCTCGCCGCGCTCGGCCCGATCGGGGCCGAGGCCCTGCGCGACGCCGCGCGCGCCGAAGGGGTCCTCACCGCGTCCGCGGTCCGGCACGATCCGCGCCTCGAGGTAGCGGCCCGTCTGCTCCTGCGCGCCGAAGGGCTCGCGTCGAGCCGGATCGAGGCGATCGACGCGCCCGCGGAGCTCGTCGCGGTGGCCGATGTCGACCGGTCGGTCGGTGGTCCGGCCGCGTGGGTCGCCGACAACCTCCGCGCGGTCGATGCCGCGCTGGATCACGACGGCCCGCTCACCCGCGAGAGCCTGTGGGAGTGGCACCGCATCCTGATGGCGTCATCGGACCTCGACGACCTGCACAAGGGCGCATGGCGCGACCGGCTGGGCTGGGTCGGCGGGCCCACACCGCAACGCGCCGCCCACGTCGCGACACCCCACGACCGCATCGACTCGCTGATGCGCGATCTCGTCGACCAGGCGAACGCCACGACCTACGACCCGGTCACCGCGGCCGCGCTCGTCCACGCCCAGTTCGAGACGATCCACCCCTTCGCCGACGGCAATGGTCGGATCGGCCGGATCCTCATCGGCTGGATGCTGCATCGACGCCCGGGCATGGCGGTGCCGCCGCCGATCTCCGTCGCGTTCCTCCGCGACGTCGGCGGCTACCTCTCGGGGTTGACGCTCTTCCGCACCGCCGGTCCCGACGAGTGGGTCCGCTGGTTCGCTCGCACCGTCGAGCACGCGGCCACCTCGTCGAGCGCGACGTTGGCCGCGGTGTCCGACCTCGTCGCGTCCTGGCCCGCGCGCCTCGGTGGCATCCGGTCCGATGCCGCGGCACACCGTCTCGTGCATGAGGTCGCGACGCACCCTGCCCTCGACGTCGCGACGGCGGCTGACTTGCTCGGCGTCAGCGCGCCGGCGGCTCGAACCGCGCTCGAAGCCCTCACCGAGCACGGGGTGCTCCGGCTCGCGACACTCCCCGGCACCCGAGCGCGAGGGCGACCGCGACGCTGGTGGGTCGCGGGTGAGCTCCTGGATCTCCTCGCGCGTTGACGGAGAGCTACATGCCGGCGGCGGCGACCGCTTCCGCGTAGAACGCGGGCAGCTCGATGCCGTGCTCGGCCGCGAGCTTGGTGAAGCTGATGTCGAGGCCGCCGAGCATCGTCGCGAGCGGGTTCTCCATCTGATCGAAGCCGCGACCGTCATCGAGCTGCTGCACGATCTGCCCGTTCTCGATCGTCCAGACCGTGCGCGTCTCGCGTGATGTCTCCGTGCCGTCGGGCATCGTGCCGGTGAGCACGCCGTCCATCACGATCTGGTTGCCGTTCTGGATGGTGAACGTGCCCTGGTGCCGGCGGTTGGTCATCACCTGGTTCATCACCTGGCGCTCGACGACGAGCCACTTGGCGAGCGTCGCGCCGTCCCACACCCCGTCGAAGGGGATGCGCGGCTCGTGGATCGCCTCGACCTGGTCGGCGAAGAACGGGCAGATCGCTTCGTAGGGACCACTGCTGTCGTTGTCGTTCGCGGTTTGCAGGGCGTCGCGGATCTCTTCGATGGTCGGCATGGACCTTGGCTAGCACGCACGTCGGCGCTCGTCGAGCGCGTCGTCGCGGCGGCGCGCTGCGGTCACCGACTTGGGTGTACCTGCCCCGGACGACCAGGATGCCGCCATGACGAGCCCCGTGCACGGACCGCTGAGCGACACCGATCCGAAGGTCCACGCACGGCGCTGGTGGATCCTCGGCGTGCTGTGCCTGAGCCTGGTGATCGTGTTCGTCGGGAACACGAGCCTGAACGTCGTGATCCCAACGTTGTCGCGCGACCTGGGCGCCACCGACTCGCAGCTCCAGTGGATCGTCGCGGTCTACTCGCTCGTGTTCGCGGGCCTGCTGTTCACCAGCGGCGCGCTCGGTGACCGCTTCGGGCGCAAGGGCGCGATGCAGTTCGGGCTCGTGGTGTTCCTCGTCGGCACGCTTGCGGGCGCGCTGGCGACGTCGATGGCGCAGCTCATCGCGACCCGTGCGCTGATGGGCGTCGGCGCCGCGTTCATCATGCCGTCGACGTTGTCGATCCTCGTGAACGTGTTCAACGACGACGAACGCGAACGCGCCATCGCGATCTGGGCCAGCCTCGTCGGCGCGGCCGCGATCATCGGCTCGGTCGCGAGTGGCTGGCTCATCGACCACTTCTGGTACGGCTCGGTGTTCCTGGTGAACGTGCCGTTCGTGATCGCCGCGCTCATCCTCGGGTTCGTGTTGCTGCCGAAGTCGCGCGACCCCGAGGAAGCGCCGCTCGATCCGGTCGGCGCGGTGCTCTCGATCATCGGCATCACCGCGCTCGTGTACGGGCTGATCGAAGGCCCCGACAAGGGCTGGACCAGCACGGTCACGCTCGTCTCGTTCGGCATCGCCGTCGTCGGGATCGCGCTGTTCGCGGCGTGGGAGCTCCACCACGACGAGCCCATGCTCGACATGCACTACTTCCGCAACCCCGCGTTCAGCACGGGCACGGGCGGGATGATCCTCGTGTTCCTGGCGCTGTCGGGGGTGTTCTTCCTGATGACGCAGTACTTCCAGCTCGTGCTCGGGTACTCGGCGCTGTCGGCGTCGGTGCGCTTCATGCCGGTGGCGTTGATCATCCTCCTGCTCTCACCGCGAACACCGTGGTTCACCAATCGCTTCGGTGTGCGCGCGACGGTCACCGCCGGGCTGGCGCTCGTCGCGTGCTCCCTCCTCATGATCCTCGCCCTCCACGTCGACGCCGACTACTGGCAGGCGTTGCTCACGATCGTGCCGCTCGCGGTCGGCCTGTCGCTCTCGATGTCGCCGATGACGGCGTCGATCATGTCGGCCGTGCCCGACCGCCGCGCCGGTGCGGGATCGGCAACCAACGACGCGACTCGCGAGCTCGGCGCCGCGCTCGGCGTCGCGATCCTCGGGAGCATCGCCGCATCGGTGTACCGCAGCTCCCTGAGCCCGACGATGAAGACGCTCCCCGCGAGCATCGACGAACGGGCGGGATCCTCACTCGCCGGTGCCGCGCAGGCTGCGACCGGGCTCTCGAGCGCCGACGCGCAGACGCTCATCGTGCACGCGAAGGAGGCGTTCGTCGATTCGATGCACGTCGCGGCCCTCGTCGGCGGCGTGCTCGCGATCATCGCGGTCGTGGCGGCCTTCCGCTTCCTGCCTCGCGAGCTCCCGGAGGAGGAGGGCGCGCTCAGCGGGCCGCTCCACTCGTTCGAGGCGAGCATGGAGCTGTTCGGGGGCATGCTCCCCGCAACCGTCGACGACCTGCACCGAGCGGAGCAGGTTCCCGCCGACCTCGATGCCCTCCCAGAAGACCGGCCGGCCTGACGACCGGGGCCCCGACCGTCGTCGGGTCGCCGAACACGGTCGCCGCTATGCCTTCGGCAGGCCGTTGAACGCCTCGGCGAACTCGTCGGTGCTCGCGCCGCCGTTGCACTCGAGGTTGATCGTGACCCCGCGCACGGTGAGCTCGACGCGCTTGCCCAGCCCGAACCTCGAGAGCTCGATCGATTCGACGTCGGTGACCGGGACGGCGCTCAACATGCTCTTGATGGCCCCGCCGAGGCCCATGCCGATCGGCGTGCCGGTGCGCAGCGTCATCAGGCGGCGATCGGTGAGGACGATCGCCATCGGCGCCGAGATGTCGAGGCCCACGTCGGACGCCGACACGTGCTCCTTCCCCGGCTTCTTCCCGAGTGCTTCGCCGGCCACCACGCCGGCGATCCCGGCGACGCCGGCCGCGGTGCCGCGTGCCGCGCTCACGCCCTTCGCCTGCGCGGTGAGCGCCGCGAGCGCGTGCTCACCCGGCTCGAGGAACGGCTCGACGGCGGCCAGGTGCTTCTTCTCTTGCTTCGACGGCATCACGGGAGGTTAACGAGATCGAGTGTCGGCGTGCTCGAGTCGGTAGGGTGCCGCCATGCGCGTCCTCGACACGGTGCACGGCGACGCTTCCGACTCGGTGGTGGCGAAGCACGTCGCGCTGCCCAAGGTGCGTCCCGACGACCGGGCGTTCGTCCGCTTGAACATGATCTCGTCGGCCGACGGCGGGAGCGCGGTCGCCGGCCTCTCCGGCGGGCTCGGCAACCGCGACGACCACGCCGTGTTCGGAGCGCTGCGCGACGCGGCCGACGGCGTCATCGTCGGGCTCGGCACCGTGGTCGCCGAGGGCTACCACCCGCCGCCGGCGTCGTCCGAGCTCGAGATCTACGTGGTCGCCGACACGTCCGACGTGTCGGGCGCGGCGGCGCTGTTCGAGTCGCACCAGGTGGTGCTCGTGCTCCCGGAAGACGCCGGACCGGTCGCGCACGACGTGCGGGAGCTGCGCTCCGGCCGTGACGGCATGGTCGATCTCAGCCAGGTCGTCACCGCGCTCGCCGGCAAGGTCATCGTCGCCGAAGGTGGCCCGATGCTCGCGGGCGCGCTCGCGTCGCAAGGCTTGATCGACGAGTTCTTCGTGACCGTCTCGCCGCGCGTGATCGCGGGCGAGTCGCGCCGGGTCGTGCACGGACCGGAGGCCGATCCGAATCCCTGGCACCTCGCCCACGGCTTCGTCGACGACGAGAGCTTCCTCTTCCTCCGCTACCAGCGGTGAGCGCGCTGCGCGCACGCGCGATCGCCGGGTGCGCTAGTGGATCGGCGGCGTGCCGGTGACGAGCGCGGTCCAGCTCACCGGCGACGCCTCGGGTGGATCCGTGTCCTCGTTGACGGTCAGCGGCGCCTTGCGGAAGGGATAGCTCGGTCGTCGACGGGGCTGCGGACGAACCGCGACGGGCAGGAGCGGTCGCGCGATGGAGAACGCGCCGGCACGAAACGCGACGACTCTCCCCTGCCGGTCGCGCACCAAGCCGTTGCGATACGACCCGCGGAAGAACCCACGGGCGTCGTAGAGCCGGCCGTCGTGCACCCAGGCCACGACACGGCCGGCGTCGTCGACGAACGCGACCCGCAGGAGGCCCTTCGTCAACCACGCGACGGCGAGTCCCCTCGTGCCGTAGATCGGCTCTGCGTGCTGTGCCCGCTCACGACGGCGCCAACGAGCGAACTTGACGACACAGAGGGCGAGCCCGACGCCGACCAGCGCGATGCCCGTCGCGACCGCGAGCGCCACGAGCACGGTGTTGCCGTCGCCCTCGATGCACAGCACCTCGGTGCCGCCGCCCTTCGCGCGTTGCGCGGCGGTCTGGCCGTCGTCGGGAGCGAGCACGATCAGCGCACGGGTGCAGTCGCCCGGTGTGGCGACGTGGCGCCAACCGATCTCGCTGACGGCGACGCCGACCGCGAGCCCGATCGCGACGAGCCATGCGACGAGCGCCACGACCGCGAAGCGGCTGCTGCGGTTCTCGCTCGACCAGTAGACGAGGGAGAGGAGCACGAGCGCACCGACGAGCGCGAGCGCGACTTGAAGGACGCCCTGCAGCGATCCGGCCCAGATGATCGCTGCGATCCAACCGAGCAGGATCAGCGCGGACGTCGCCGCGACCGCGACACCGGTCCGATCTCGCAACAGCGCGGCGATCATGAGCGCGGCGACGACCAGGAGCGCGACGGCGGCCACGGGGTTGACCAGGCTGGTGCCGCCGATCACCGCCACCGCCAACGTGGCGGCCGCGAGCAGGGCGACGAACCCGACGACCGCCACCCACACGGGGTTCTTCTCTCGCACCGCGCTGGTGAGGTGGTACAGCGCCTTGGTGAGCCCGCGCGCGCCGCCCAGGATCGGTCGCAACGCCGTGAAGCCCGATGTCCCGCTCACCGCGTTGAGGGCCACCGCCGCGGTCTGCGAGCTGACTTCGGCGAACAGCTGGCTGTGCATCTCGCCCTCGAGGCGCTCGGCGCCGATGTCGCAGGAGGTGAATGCGGCGACCACCTTCTCGGCGGGAGCAGGTGGGGGACCGGCGAGCTCACCGGCCTTGGCCCGGAACGAACGAAGTGAGGTGCGCCCCTCAGCGCCGTTGGCCAGGTCGGTGTCGACGTCGGCCGCGAGTTGCGGCAGCTCCTCGCGGAGGATCCCGAGCTGGATCCGGCGCGTGATCCATGACGCGGTGACGTCGAGGGCCGACAGGTCGACACCCCTTGCGAGTGCCGCCAGCTCGACGTCGAGCCGTTCGATCCGGGCAGCGATCCCTTGTACGAGGTAGTGACGGTCCGGGTCGCCGGCGACGAGGGCGGCGGCGACCCCATCACGATCGGTGTCGGCGGCAAGCACCTCGTCGACCTGCTCCAGCGTGAGCCCGGTCGCGATGCTGACGATCGCGCGTCGGAGCTCGGCCATCGGTGCGTCGAGCTGATCCGTGACGACGCCGTCGAAGTAGAGGAAGAACAGCCGCTCCGGGAACAGCAGGGCCTGCATGAGGTGATGCGCACCGTCGAGGCGCCCCCACATCCAGTCGTTGCCGCGCCACGAGGCGCGGTAGAAGGCGCCGAAGTGATGCAGTTGGAGTCCCGTGAGCTTCGCCTCCGGCTGGTGACGCCCGTCGAACGCGTTCGGTGCGTTCGCGCTGAGGTGCACGAGGTCGAGCGCCTCGTCGTTGGGCACGGCGGTGGCGAGCACCGGAGCGTGGAGCACGTCGACGAGCACCCAGCGCCGCGCGAGCGGCGGGAGCGCGGGCGCGCCGGTGTCGGCCGTGAACTCGATCTGCACCTGTGCGTCGTCCGATGACGTGAACGCGACCGTGGAGTGGACCTCGGCGGCCGCGGCCGCGTAGAAGTCGGCGTCCGTGGGGCGCTGGCTGACGACGGGCGCACCGGGAGCACCGGGAGCGCTCGCCGGCAGCGCCAGGTCGTTCACGCCGTCCATCGAGCTCTGGACCACGGGCGCGAGCGCCGTCGCGATGGCGCCGAGCCACTCGGGGGGCGTGGAACCCTGCGGACCCACCGGGGCCGACGCCCATCGTTGGGCGATCTGCTCGATTGCTCCGGGGCGCGCCGCCGGCGCGAGCGCCGAGAGCTCGTCACTCCAGAACGCCGCTTCCGCGTCGGAATGCTTCCGCAGATCGGTGAGGATCGCGGTCAAGGTGTCGCGAAGGCCCTGCAGGGTCAGTTGCAGCTCACCCGACCAGGGGTTCCGCTTCAGCATGCCGCGCAACAGCGCGAGCGCGTCGCGCGCGGCGCGCTCCAACGGCGCCGCGTCGAGGTGCCACGCGGCCACGTCGAGCGTGGGGTCGAAGACCTCGTGCACCGCGGCCGCGATCTGCGCGGTGTGGACGTGTGCCAGCGTTCGCTCGAGCAGCGACCCCTGATCGTCGAGGTGTCGGGGTGCCTCGAGCACGCGCTGCTCTGCGAGTGAGGTGAGCAGGTCGCGCGCCCACAGCGTGCCGCGCTGCGTCGCGTACATGTCTCGGAACGGACGAGCCGTTGCCGCGAGGTCGTCTGGCGGGATCCTCGAGATCGCGTCGCGCAGGCCCCGCTGACGAGCGACCTGTTCGTTGTGCGCGCGTAGCTCTTCGAAGTCGTCGGCGATGCTCTGCGTGCCCGTGATCGCGCCCATCGACTTGCCCACCCCGAGCAAGGAGGGCAGGTCGCGCGTCTGGTGGTCGTCGTCGAACTCGGTCTTGGGGTTCGGGTCGACGAGCACCACCACCCGACGCACCGACCGGACCCCAGGTTGCTGGGCGACTTGTTGGATCGCGGGTCGCAACGGCCGGTTCATCACGAGACCGCCGTCGAGCGCGTAGCCGGAACCGACCCACCATGCGTGATCGGTCATGTCGGGGTGGCTCACGTCGGTCTTGCTCGCATCCGACGTCATGCCCTTCACGGGCAGCCAGCTCGGTTCGAACGCGATGGGGAACGACGCGCTCGAGCGGGCCGCCAGCGCGAGGGCCGCGATCTTCGCCGGATCTCGCAGATGCTTCTCGGCGAACGACATCGTGCCGCGGTGTTCGACCTCAGAGACCGGTTGCCCGGTGGAGTCGATGTACCGACGCGCTCGATTGGCGACGAGCGATGTGGTCACGAACAGGTGCAACGGAGGTTTCACGCCCGGCGAGATCGATGCCGCGCCGCCCGCGGGGACCGCGCTGCCGCCCGCGCTCGCCACGCTCAGGTCTTCGAGCGCTTCGTTGAGCTGGGGGAGGAAGTAGTCGTCGCCGCGGAGCAGCGACGGCGGGTCGTTGTCGCTGACCGGGCGGAGGAGCTGCTTGAAGTCGCCGCTCTTCGTCCACACGTTGCGGATCGCGTCGGCGCTCGCGCCGTTCGCGACCGCGGAGGCGAGCAGCACGCCGTTCAACCCGCCCGCGCTGGTGCCCGACACGATGTCGACCATCGGGTCCTGGCCCAGGAGCGCGAGGACCTCTCGGTAGACGCCCTGCTCGCGGCGCAACCGGTCGACCTCGGCGGTGGTACCGCCCATCCAGATCGCGAGGCTCACGCCGCCGCTCATCACGACGGCGAGACGCAGCTCCTGGTCGCGCGGGAGGGTTGCCACGACGAGATCATCCCGCGTACGCGACTCGAACGCGCCGATGGTGCCGCGCGGTGTCAGGCGAGAGGCGTCAATCCTCGAGGAGACCGCGGTCGTACAGGCCGGCCTTCTTCGCGGCCGCGCTGCTCGCGTACTCGCGGAACGCGACGACCAGACCGTCGCTCACGGTGAGACCGAGGTAGTAGTTCTGGTGATAGCCGCCGCCGTCCCACGTGATCTCGCGCTCGAATTCGATCCCGGCCTTGTCGCCGTCGGCGATGAGCGCGATGAGGTCGAGGCGCATGGAGATGTTCTCGATGGGCCCCCGCGACTCCATCCCGGCCGCGGCGTCGGCGAGCGTCTTGAGGAACTTGCTCCGGTCTCGGTAACCGTGCCCGAGGATCCACCAGGTGGCATCGGGCGCGAGCAGGGCGTCCATCGCCTCGGCGCCACCACCGGTGGCTGCCTCGTAGAACTGCTGCGCGACAGCTCGGGTCTCTTCCGTTGTGCTTCCCATGCGCAGATCCTGCCAGGATCCGGGGCATGACTCCTGATCTCACCAACGACGAGCTCCTCACGACGACCCGCACGGTGCGCAAGCGCCTCGATCTGGAACGTCCGGTCGAGCGCGAGGTGATCGAGGAGTGCGCCCGCATCGCGATGCAGGCACCCACCGGCGGCAACTCGCAGATGTGGCAGTGGGTGTTCGTGCAGGACCCCGCGAAGAAGCTCGCGCTCGCGGAGATCTACCGCTCGCAGTTCGACGTGAGCTATCGCGTGTCGCCGATCGGCACGTTCGACGACCCGAAGGTGCAGGCGCAGGCGGTGCGGCGACGCGAGTCGGCGACGTTCCTCGCCGACAACTTCGAGCGGGTGCCCGTGATCATGGTGCCGTGCTATCCCGGCAAGATCGCGGGCCAGTCGCTCGGCGCGCAGGCCGGGTACTGGGGATCGTTCCTGCCCGCGGTGTGGAGCTTCATGCTCGCGTTGCGCAGCCGCGGGCTCGGCTCCGCATGGGTGACGATGAACCTCGCCAGGCAGGACGGCGAGCGCGAGACCGCCGAGGTGCTCGGCATCCCGTTCGATCAGTACAGCCAGGCCGGGATGTTCCCGATCGCGTACACGAAGGGCACCGACTTCAAGCCGATCCGCGTCCCACCCGTCGACCAGGTCGTGCACTGGGACGAGTGGTAGCAACCACGACCGACGTCGGCGAGACTGCTCGCCATGGCCTTCGGTCAACAGTCCGGTCCACCCGCGTCGTCGAGCCAGCTCAAGCAGCTCCTCGCCCTGCTCCAGGACGCGGGGTACACCGACTTCCGTGATGCCCGGGGCCCGATGGCGTTCACGCAACGCCAGGCCGGTGGGAAGTTCACCCGCGAGGAGGCCGACGCCCTGATCGAGCAGCTCGAGTCGGCGCAGGAGACGCACGAGCGTGGTGAGCCGGCGGCGACGCCGCCCCGGGCCGCACCGGTGCGCCGGGCGTCGCAGACCGATGCGGCGCTGCGCCGGGTACCGACCGAGCGCCTGGCGGCCGAGCTCCAGCGGCGCGGCTGGATCGTCGTCGAGCCGTAGGCGGGCGCGTTCGGGGTTGTGGACCGTCTGTGACGCGTGGGAAGGTGTGAGGGCTCGATCGAACCGTCCCTGCGATGCGAGGACGTGGCGCCGATGCCCTACTCGCCGAGCTTGCTCGTGTGCAATCGCCACAAGCTGTACTCGGACGCGCTCGCGCACGTGCTTCGGGAGCGCGGCTGGCAGGTGTCGATCGCGAACGACCCCGGCCACGCCACGGCGTTCCTGACCTCACGGTCGATCGACGTGTGTCTCCTCGACTTCGGGTTCGCAGCCGGCGCGACCGCCGCCGAGACGATGGCGAGGATGCGCGACGTGTCGCCCGCGACGAAGGTCGTCGTGCTGAGCGCGACGTGCGACCCCGCGGTGCTCGCCACCGCAGTGGAGGACGGCGCGACCGGGCTGGTGTTCAACGACGAAGGCACCGATCGACTGGTCGACATCATCGACTGCATCGCGACCGACGATGACGCGCCGCACGCGGCCCGCCGGCCGCTCGCCTGCATGGGCGTGCACGTCCACGGTCTGTTCGCGCGTGTGGGCGGCGCAACGCGCCGCGCTCGCCGCGAGGCAGACGCCGCGTTCAAGCTCGAGAGGCCACGGGCAGATGGCACCGGAACCGCGGGACCGTAGGCGCTGGCGTCGCCGCCATGTGCTGGCGCTCGTCGTGGGCGCGGCCGCGGTCGTCGCTCCCGTGGCCTGCGCGGCAGGGGCCGCGGTCGTCGTCGGCATGATCGTCCCGCGACCACCCGGGGTCGCGATGATCGCGTGGTGGGCGCTGGTCGCGGTGAGCGCGGCGGTCGTCGCTCGGTGGTGCCGACCGCTCGCGGCGCGTGCGCGCACCCTGGCGACCCTCCTCGATCTGCGTGTCGAGTTCCCCAACCGAGCGACGTCGCGCCTGAGGATCGCCGCGTCCTCGTCGAGCGCGCTCGCGCTCCAGCGGCGGCTCGTGTCGAAGCGTCGCGGCACGCAGTCCGACGAGCTCACGGCGCGGCGCATGGCCACCGCCGCTGCGCTCGGCGCGTTCAAGCAGCAACACGCTGCATTGCCGAATCCGGTCCACACGCCCTACGCGGTGCTCGCGGGGCTCGCGCTGGTGCTGGTGGGATTGACGGTGAGCACGGGCATCTCGTCGCCACCGCCGCGCGAGACGGCGGCTCCCGCGACGCGGCCGCCGCCGATCTCGGCCACGGTCCCCGAACCCGGCGGCGCGTCGTCGACGCCGTTGGTCGACGGTGGCACGTCGGCCACCTCGAGCGCGGTCGCGGGCGCGCCGACGCC
>DASUMF010000472.1:0-4097 GCA_036277835.1 Acidimicrobiia bacterium | reverse complement strand
GATGACGGTGTCGAGGATCAGCTCGTGCACCTCGAAGAGGCCTTGGCGTGGATGGCCGAGCGAGTCGAAGCCCCCCGCCTTGATCAGCGACTCGATCGTGCGCTTGTTGAGCACCGAGGGGTCGACGCGGTCGCAGAAGTCGTAGAAGTCGGTGAACGGGCCGCCCTCCTCGCGCGCGGCCACGATCTGTGCGACCACGCCCTCACCGACGTTGCGCACCGCCGACATCCCGAAGTGGATCGCCGGCGTGTCGCCGGTGTCGGGGTTGGCGGCGCGCACGGAGAAGTCGGACTCCGACGCGTTCACGTCGGGCACGAGCACGTCGATGCCGAGCTGGCGACACTCGTTGAGGAAGACGGCGGTCTGGTCCTTGTTCGACTTCACGCTGGTGAGCAGCGCCGCGAGGTACTCGACCGGATGGTTCGCCTTGAGCCAGGCCGTCTGATAGGCGACGAAGCCGTACCCCGTCGCGTGCGCCTTCGGGAACGAGTAGTCGGCGAAGGGTTCGATGACGTTGAACATCTGCTCGGCGAACGCGGCCGAGTGGCCGGTGGCGACGCAGCCCTCGACGAACTTGGAGCGCTCCTTCGCCATGAGGTCGCGCTTCTTCTTCGCCGCCGCCTTGCGCAACGTGTCGGCCTCGCCGAGCGAGTAGCCGGCGAGCCGCTGCGCGACGCGCATGAGCTGCTCCTGGTAGATCATCAGCCCGTACGTGGGCGCGAGGATCTCCTCGAGGTCGTCGTGGTAGTAGCTCACCGGCTTGCGACCGTTCTTGCGGTCGGCGTAGTCGTTGTGCATGTTCGTGCCCATCGGGCCCGGCCGGTAGAGCGCGACGAGCGCGGCGACGTCCTCGAACACCGTCGGCGCCAGCGACCGCAGCAGCGCGCGCATCGGCCCACCTTCGAGCTGGAACACGCCGATGGTGTCGCCGCGGCGCAGCAGCTCGAAGGTCTTGGTGTCGTCGAGCGGCACGCGGTCGATGTCGGGTCGGTACCCGTGCGTGCGTTCGATCAGCCCCAGCGTGATCTCGAGGACGTCGAGGTTGCGGAGCCCGAGGAAGTCCATCTTGAGGAGGCCGAGGTCGGACACGCCGTGCATCTCGTACTGCGTGACGACCGGCGCGTCCTCGACCTTGCCGCCGTCGGGCTTGCGCTGGATCGGGAGGTACTCGGTGAGCGGCTCCCGGGTGATGACCACCGCGGCCGCGTGGATGCCGTCCTGGCGCCGGAGGCCCTCGAGCCCGCGCGCCACGTCGAGCACCCGTGCGGCGTCGGGGTCGGTCTCGTAGAGGGTCCGCAGCTCGGACGCCATCTTGTAGCCGTCCTCGTAGCCCTCGACCTGCTCGAGGCACGCACGCAGCGGCGTGTCGCGACCCATCACGAGCGGCGGCATCAGCTTGGCGATCTTGTCGCCGACCACGTACGGGTACCCGAGCACGCGCGCAGAGTCGCGCACCGCGGCCCGAGCCTTGATGGTGGAGAACGTGACGATCTGCGCGACGTGGTCGTCGCCGTAGCGCTCGGCGGCGTACTTGATCATCTCCCCGCGGTACCGCGAGTCGAAGTCCATGTCGATGTCGGGCATCTCCTTGCGGCCCGGGTTCAAGAAGCGCTCGAACAGGAGGTCGTAGCGGATCGGGTCGATGTCGACGATCTTGAGGCAGTACGCGACGCACGAGCCGGCGGCGCTGCCCCGCCCCGGCCCGACCCGGATGCCACGGGAACGTGCGTAGCGGATGAGGTCGGCGACGATGAGGAAGTAGGCGGAGAAGCCCATCGTCTTGATCACGCCGAGCTCGAACTCCACGCGCTCGAGCACCTCGGCACCCGGCGCGTGCCCGTAGCGCTCCTTCACCCCCTCGAGCGTGAGCTCACGCAGGTAGGAGTCCTCGTCGTGGCCGGTGGGCACCGGGAAGCGCGGCAGCGCGGTGTTGCCGAACTCGATCTCGACGTTCGCCCGCTCCGCGATGAGCAGCGTGTTGTCGCACGCCTCCTCGTAGTCGCGGAACAGGTGGCGCATCTCCGACGCGGACTTCAGGTAGAACTCGTCGGCGTCGAACTTGAAGCGCTTCGGGTCGTCGAGCGTGCTGCCCGTCTGCACGCAGAGCAGCGCCGCATGTGACTCGGCGTCGTCGCGGTGCGTGTAGTGGCTGTCGTTGGTCGCGAGCAGCGGAGCACGCAGGTCGCGTGCGAGCTTGATGAGCTGCGGGTTCACGTCGCGCTGCTCGGGGAGCCCGTGGTCCTGGAGCTCGATGAAGAACGAGTCGCGCCCGAAGATCGACTGGAAGCGCGCCACGTGGTCGCGCGCGAGGTCGTAGTCGCCCTTCAGCAGCGCCTGTGAGACCGCGCCGCCGAGGCAACCGGTGGTGCCGACCAGCCCCTCGTGGTACTGCTCGAGCAGGTCGAAGTCGACGCGCGGCTTCTGGTAGAAGCCGTCGAGGTACGCGTACGAGGAGACCTTGATGAGGTTGCGGTAGCCCTGCGTCGACTCCGCGAGCAGTGTGAGGTGGAAGATGTCGTGGTCGTCGCGACGCGGGCGGTCGTGACGCGACGTCGTGACCATGTAGGCCTCGGTGCCGATCACCGGCGTGAGCTCCGCGTCGCGCGCGGCCTTGTAGAAGTCGAGGACCCCGTACATGTTGCCGTGGTCGGTGATCCCGACCGCGGGTTGGCCGTCGGCCGCGGCGGTGGCGACGACGTCGGCGATGCGGGCCGCGCCGTCGAGCATCGAGAACTCGGTGTGCAAGTGGAGGTGGACGAACGACTTGCCGCTCATGACGCCGGAGCTGGACCCTTCTTCCACAGGTGCTGTGGACGAACCTGTGGAGAATCACACTGCTGTGATTCGACAGTAGCGCGCGTCAGGAGCGTCCGCGGGCGGCGAGCAGCGGAACCCACATCTCGGCCGGGGTGAGCGATCCGTGCGTGCCGACGAGCCCGGTCTCCTGGAGGAACGTCGGGTCGACGAAGCCACTGCCATCGCGCGCCGCGAGCACGACGTCGCCCACGCGGCGTCGCACCACGGGCGACGGGTCGGGACCGAACCAGCCGTCGTCGAGCAGCTCGTCGCCGCTGAAGACCCATGCGTGCGCGCCGTAGAGGTCGACCGCGGCCTCGCGCAGCTCCTCGACCGCGCCGCGCCGCGTGAACAGCGCGCGGAAGCGGCCCTCCCCCGCGTACGTGGTCACGAGGTCGTCGAGACGGTCGAGCCCGATCCACCCGTCGGGGTCCAGTTGGGCCTGACCGTGATCGGCGGTCACGAGCAGCGCGACGTCGTCGGGGAGCGCGTCGAGGAGTGCGCCGGCGAGCTGGTCGGCCGCGCTCACTTCGGCCGCGTACTCGCGCCCTTCGATGCCGTGCGCGTGCGCGACCTCGTCGATGCCCGGGTAGTACGCGTACACGAACCGCTCACCGTCGGCCACGAGCGTGCGGACCGTCTCGACCAGCACTGCGGGCGTCTCCCATCCGTGGAACGCGCCGCCGCGGAGATGGGCGGCGGTGAAGCCGCTGCGCCGGAAGCTCGCCTTGGTGACCACCGCGACGGGCCGGCCGAGGAACGGGTCGTGACGCTGCACGAGACGGGGGTCGGGTGCGCGACCGCCGTCTCCCCGCTGCCAGCTGATCGCGTTGAGGACGCTGTCGTCGACGCGCATCCGGTAGCCCATGATCCCGTGGGTCGCGGGCGTGAGGCCGGTGGTGATCGACGTGAGCGCAGCCGCGGTGGTGGAGGGCACCACCGTGGTGATGGCACCGCCCTCCATGGTGCGCAGCGCCGCGATCGAGGGCGACGACGAGCAGGCGTCCCAGCCGAGGCCGTCGAGCACCAGCAGCACCGCGGCGCGGGCCCCCGCCACCGGCGCCGGCAACCAGTCGACCGGACGAGCCCCCAGCACCGCGGGGATCACGTTGCGCACGTTCGCGCCGTCGTAGTCCGGTTTCACCGGCTCGAGCGGCGTCGGAGGCTCCACCCCCACCAAGCTATGGGCGCCCTGCGTCGCATCGACCCGACCCGCGAGCGGGACAACGCCCGAACCAGCGCCCCGACGCGCACCAACCTGACCCGGAAGCGGGACAAGGCCCGAAACCGCGCCCAGACGC
>DASUMF010000471.1:0-7339 GCA_036277835.1 Acidimicrobiia bacterium | reverse complement strand
ATCGTGCGCGTCTCGGCGCTGAAGGCGCTCGAGGGCGACGCCGAGTGGACGCCGAAGATCAACGAGCTCATGGAGGCGGTCGACAGCTTCATCGCCGAGCCCGAGCGTGCGATCGACCAGCCCTTCCTCATGCCGATCGAGGACGTGTTCTCGATCACCGGTCGCGGCACCGTCGTGACCGGTCGTGTCGAGCGCGGGATCGTGAAGGTCGGTGAAGAGATCGAGATCATCGGTCTGAAGGCCACCACCAAGACCACGTGCACCGGCGTCGAGATGTTCCGCAAGCTCCTCGACGAGGGTCGTGCGGGCGACAACATCGGCGCACTGCTCCGCGGCACGAAGAAGGAAGACGTGGAGCGCGGCCAGGTGCTCGCCAAGCCCGGTTCGATCACGCCGCACACCAACTTCACCGCTCAGGTGTACGTGCTCACCAAGGACGAAGGCGGCCGTCACACGCCGTTCTTCGCCAACTACCACCCGCAGTTCTACTTCCGCACCACCGACGTCACCGGTTCGATCGTCCTCGAGGAGGGCGTCGAGATGGTCATGCCGGGCGACAACACGGTGATGACCGTGGAGCTGCAGAAGCCGATCGCCATGGACGAAGGTCTGCGGTTCGCCATCCGTGAGGGTGGGCGCACCGTCGGTTCCGGCGTCGTCACCTCGGTCATCAAGTAGAGAGACACGCTGAAGCGATGGCAGATTCCAAGGGTCAGAAGATCCGGATCCGGCTCAAGGCCTACGACCACGAGATCATCGACCAGTCGACGAAGAAGATCGTCGAGACGGTCGTGCGGACGCAGGCCAAGGTGCGGGGCCCGGTGCCGCTGCCCACGGAGATCCGCCGCTTCTGCGTGGTTCGGTCACCCCACGTCGACAAAGACTCGCGTGAGCACTTCGAGATGCGGATCCACAAGCGTCTCGTCGACATCGTCGAGCCGACCAGCAAGACGGTCGAGTCGCTCCAGCGTCTCGAGCTGCCTGCCGGTGTCGACATCGAGATCAAGATCCAAGCCAGCTAGTTCGCTCCCCACCACCAGCTCGGGCACTCCGCCCGACCAACTGCAGCCTTCGCTACACGAAGAGGCGGCGCCCACGGGCGTCGCCTCTCTCGCGTCCCCACCCCCTCCCGAAATTGCGTCGCACAGCGTCGATATCCGGCACTCATCGACGCAATTTCGCTGGGGGGACGACGGCTGCTGCTTGACTGACTCAGGTGGAGGGCGTGCGGTGTCGCCAAGCCGGGGCTGCGGACTTCACCTTTCTGGCGACGATGCTCGGCGAAGCTGCCGTCTGGCGTCCCGACAAGCCGACGCCCACCGCCGACGAGGTGCTGGCCGATCCGCGGTACGCGATGTACCTCGCCGGATGGCCGAGGGAAGGCGACCACGGGCTGATTGCCGAAGAGGATGAACCTCTCGGAGCGGCTTGGTATCGGAGCTACACAGCAGCGAGCCACGGCTACGGCTTCGTCGCTGAGGCCGTCCCGGAGCTGTCGATCGCCGTGGTCGCGCCGCGTCGCCACGAGGGGATCGGTCGTCGGCTGCTCGTCGGCCTCATCGAGGCCGGCACGGCTCAGGGCCACGAAGCGCTCAGCCTGAGCGTCAACGACGGCAACCCGGCACGGGGGCTCTACGAATCCGTCGGCTTCGTCGATGTCGAGCAGCACGGAACGTCGTGGACCATGGTGAGGCACCTCCGCTCATCGACGTGACCGCCGCGACTGCGGCGGTCGCTACCGCGACGCGGCGGTTCGCCGTGCGTGCACCACCATCGTCGTGATCTCGACTTCGACACCATCCGGCCCGGGGGCGGGATGGAATCCTGAGGTCGGGCCACCCTCGATCTCGTGTTGCAGCGCCGCCAGGACACGCTCCGTGTCGGACTGCTCGGTGAGAAACGACGCCAGCGGGAGCACCGTCGGGCTGCCGAGGCCTTCCCGGACGACAGGTCCGATGTGGGTCGCGGCGAGCGACGTGATCTCCTCGGGAAGCAGCACCCGGTCGTGGGACGGATCGATCCAGCCGTGGATCTCGTCGAAACGATCCCGCGCGTCGGGTGGGACGGGGACCATGTCCGTCAACACGACGCGCCCATCCTCACGACACACTCTGGCCATCTCTCGCACCTGACGGGCGGGGTCCTCGAAGTGGTGCAAGGACGCCCGGCAGACGACCAGATCGAAGCTCGCATCCACGAACGGGAGCGCAGCGGCGTCGCCTTCCTGCAGCAACACGTTCGTGACGCCGGCGTTGCTCAACCTCCGTCGACCTGCCTCGAGCACTGCTGGGGTCAGGTCCAGACCGACCACTTGCCGCACGTGTGGTGCGAGCGCCTCAGCGTTGTGGGCTGCCCCGCACGCCACGTCGAGCACGATCGACGCCGCGTCCAGCGGCATGGCCCACTCGACGTTGCCCGCTCGCCTCGCGAACACCGCGTCGTCGCCCTCGAAGAGGTCGATCTGGCGTTCGAACGAGCTGCGGACCAGATCGTCGTGTGTCGACCGATCCGCCTGGCGACGCTCCCGGTCGTCCGGTGCTGACACGTCTCGCAACGTAGCGTCTCGTGACTCCGGCCTCGCCGCCTGGGAGCTTCACCCCTGGGCACGGGCCCGCTTTGGCGGGGGGTGGGGGCAGCCGCTAGTCTTTCCTGGCTCGCCGAACGACCTTCTTTCCGCCCCCCAGCGGCCTCCTCGGTCGATCGGCACCTGACCGGATAGCAACGCAACCGACGTCCGCGCAGGCTGCACGCAACTGAATGCAGCACCACGCGGCACAACCGAACCACGCTCCGCCGGGCGACGCTCGGGCGGAGCGTTCGCGTGGGAAGGGCCGGCGCGACGGCCTCGACCGCGAACGACAGCGAAAGAGATCGCAGCATGTCTGCCAAAGGGATTCTCGGGCGCAAGCTCGGCATGACCCAGATCTGGGACGACGAGAACCGCATCGTCCCGGTGACGGTGATCGAAGCCGGGCCGTGCCGGGTCGTGCAGCTGAAGACACCTGAACGCGACGGCTACGCCGCGGTGCAGCTCGCGTTCGGCGACACGAAGCAGCAGCGCCTGTCGAAGCCGGAGCTCGGCCACCTCAGGAAGGCCGACGCCCCGCCGTCGCGCCACCTCGCCGAGCTGCGCGTCGACGACCTCTCCGGCTTCGAGGTCGGCCAGGTGCTCGGCGCCGATCTGTTCGAGGCCGGCGAGCGCATCGACGTGAGCGCGATCAGCAAGGGCAAGGGCTTCGCCGGCGCGATGCAGCGTCACAACTTCAAGGGTCAGGGCGCGAGCCACGGCAACCACAAGAAGCACCGCTCGCCCGGCTCGATCGGCGCGTGCGCCACGCCGGCCCGGGTGTTCAAGGGCATGAAGATGGCCGGGCAGATGGGCAACGAGCGCGTCACCACGCTCAACCTCGTGGTCGTGCGCGGCGACGCCGAGCTCGGTCTGCTGCTGGTGAAGGGCGCGGTGCCCGGACCCACCGGCGGCTTGGTGTTCGTCCGCAACGCGGCCAAGGGCTCGAAGCGCGTGCGCAACAAGCAGGCCGGCTCCGTGCAACGGCAAGGGAGCGCGGCGTGAAGCTCGACATCAAGTCGGTCGCGGGAGCGAGCGCAGGCTCGGTCGACGTTCCCGACGAGCTCTTCGGCATCACCCCGAACGTGCCGGTCATGCACCAGGTCGTCACCGCCCAGCTCGCCGCCGCTCGCGCGGGCACGCACAGCACCAAGACCCGCGCCGAGGTGGCCGGTGGTGGTGCGAAGCCGTGGCGCCAGAAGGGCACCGGCCGGGCTCGCCAGGGCTCGATCCGCGCGCCGCACTGGCGCGGCGGTGGTGTGGCCCACGGCCCGAAGCCGCGCGACTACTCGCAGCGCACCCCCAAGAAGATGATCCGCCTCGCGCTCCGCTCCGCGCTGTCCGACCGTGCGGCGGAGCAGAAGGTGATCGTGGTCGACGACTGGGGCATCACCGAGCCGCGCACCAAGGGCGCGCTCGAGATCCTCGGCTCCCTCGGCCTGCGCACCAAGGGCGAGCGCGACGACCGCGTGCTGATCGTCGTGTCGCCCAACGAGGAAGCGGTGTGGAAGTCGTTCCGCAACCTCGGTGTGCGCGTGCAGCTCGTCACCCCCAACGAGCTCAACACCTACGACGTGCTCGTCAACGACTGGCTCGTGTTCTCCAAGGCGACGCTCGACGAGTCGGTCGCCCGATTCTCCACGACGCCGGCGTCGGCCGCCGCCGAGACGGAAGCTGGTGATGCCGCGTGAGCGCGCGCAACCCTCGCGACATCATCATCCGGCCCGTCGTGTCGGAGAAGTCGTACGCCGCGTTCGACGAGAACGTCTACACGTTCGTCGTCGCGCACGATGCCAACAAGATCGAGATCCGTCACGCGATCGAGTCGATCTTCTCGGTCCGCGTCACCAACGTGAACACCGTCAACCGCAAGGGCAAGCGCAAGCGCAACCGCCGCACCGGCGGATGGGGCTCGCGGCCGAGCACCAAGCGGGCCATCGTCTCCCTCGCCGAGGGCGACCGCATCGAGATCTTCGGGAGCTGACGACGATGCCGGTTCGCAAGCGCAAGCCCACCAGCCCCGGTCGGCGGTTCCAGACCGTCTCCGACTTCGCCGAGATCACGAAGTCGAAGCCGGAGAAGAGCCTCACCAAGCCGAAGCCCAAGACGGGTGGTCGCAACTCCTACGGCCGCATGACGTCGCGCCACCGTGGTGGCGGTCACAAGCAGAAGTACCGTGTGGTCGACTTCCGTCGCGAGAAGGACGGCGTGCCCGCGAAGGTCGCGGCCATCGAGTACGACCCCAACCGCAACGCGCGCATCGCGCTGCTCCACTACCTCGACGGCGAGAAGCGCTACATCCTCGCCCCGACCGGCGTGGAGGTCGGCGACCTGCTCCAGAACGGCCAGGGCTCCGAGATCCGTCCCGGCAACGCCCTGCCGCTGCGCTACATCCCGGTCGGCACCGTGGTGCACAACGTGGAGCTCAAGCCCGGTGCGGGCGGCAAGCTCGGCCGCGGCGCCGGCGCCGCGATCCAGCTCGTGGCCAAGGAGGGCCAGTTCGCCACGCTGCGTCTGCCCTCCACCGAGATGCGTCGTGTCCCGATCGACTGCCGCGGCACCGTCGGCACCGTCGGCAACGCCGAAGCCGGCCTGATCAAGATCGGCAAGGCCGGTCGCAACCGCTGGAAGGGCAAGCGCCCGCACGTGCGTGGCGTCGCCATGAACCCCGTCGACCACCCGCTCGGTGGTGGCGAGGGCAAGAGCTCCGGTGGTCGCCACCCGGTGTCGCCGTGGGGCAAGCCCGAGGGGCGCACCCGCAAGAAGGGCAAGAAGTCGGACGAGATGATCATCCGCCGCCGTCGTGGCCGCGGATCACGGAGGTAACGATGCCCCGCAGCCTGAAGAAGGGGCCGTTCGTCGACGACCACCTGCAGAAGAAGGTCGACGCGATGAACGCGGCCGGCGAGCGCAAGGTCATCAAGACCTGGTCGCGCCGCTCGACGATCACGCCCGACATGGTCGGTCACACGCTCGCGGTGCACGACGGCCGCAAGCACGTGCCCGTCTACCTCACCGAAGCGATGGTCGGGCACAAGCTCGGCGAGTTCGCGCCCACCCGCACGTTCCGGTACCACGCCGGCCAAGAGCGATCGAGTCGTCGATAATGCCCGAGACCGCAGCGCGGCTGCGCTACTCCCGAGTCTCGCCCCCGAAGGTGCGCCAGGTGCTGCACCTCATCGTGGGCAAGGACGTCAACAACGCGCGCGAGATCCTGCGCTACTGCGAGCGCGGGCCGGCCGAGCCGGTCATGAAGCTCCTCGACTCGGCGATCGCCAACGCGGAGCACAACGACAACGTGCCCGAGGACGAGCTGTTCGTGTTGCGCGCCTACGCCGACGAGGGTCCCACCGCCAAGCGGTGGCGTCCCCGTGCGCGTGGTCGCGGCACGCGCATCCGCAAGCGCACCAGCCACATCACGATCATCGTGGCGCGCTTCGAGGAGGCCGAGCTCGAGCGTCGTCGTGAGCGCGACGCGGCGGCCACCGGCCCCGCGCGCGTGAGTCGTCGCCGTCGGGTCGCCGCCAGCCGCAAGCGGGCCGAGCGCGCCGAGCTGCACGATCACGATCATGACCACGATCACGATCACGACGACGAGGTCGAGGTCGACGAGACCGTGCTGGAAGCCTTCGGCGAGGACGCACCGCTCGACCAGCACGACGCCGCGGTCGAGCAGGCCGAAGCCGACGAACAGCTCGACGACGACACGGAGCTCCTGCAACGCGAGGCGCCCATGACGGAGGGCCCCGCGGCCGAGGAGTTCGTCAACGGTGAGGAAGCCGTCGAGGAGGCCGAGGCCTCCGCCGACGCGACCGACGCCGAAGAGGAGACCAAGTAATGGGTCAGAAGGTCAATCCCTACGGTTTCCGGCTCGGGATCACCACCGACTGGAAGTCGCGCTGGTTCGCCGAAGACGCCGAGTACCGCGACAGCCTCATCGAGGACTGGAAGATCCGCGACTACCTCAAGCGTCAGCTCGAGCGCGCCGCGGTGAGCCGGGTCGAGATCGAGCGCACCCGCGACCGTCTCCGTGTCGACGTGTACACCGCGCGTCCCGGCATCGTGATCGGCCGCCGTGGCGCGGAGGCCGACCGCCTGCGCGCCGGGCTGCTGGAGATCACCGGCAACCCGAAGATCCACTTCAACATCCAGGAGATCAAGCAGCCGGAGCTCGACGCCACCCTCATCGCGCAGGGCGTCGCCGACCAGCTCACCGGTCGCGTGTCGTTCCGCCGGGCGATGAAGCGTGCGGTGCAGACCGCGATGAAGGCCGGCGCCCAGGGCATCCGCGTGCAGTGCAGCGGTCGCCTCGGTGGCGCCGAGATGTCGCGCAAGGAGTGGTACCGCGAGGGTCGGGTGCCGCTGCACACGCTGCGCGCCGACATCGACTACGGCGAGGCAGAGGCGAAGACCACCTTCGGGCGCATCGGCGTGAAGGTCTGGATCTACAAGGGCGAGATCCTGCCCTACAAGAGCGCGGCCGAGGACAAGATCCAGCGCGAGGCCGCGATGGCCGTCGGCGAGACGTCGGGCCAAGCGCCTGCACGCCGCGTCGTGAGCGCGGGCGGCGGTCGCCGTCGCCCGGCCGGTGAGGCCACGCAGGTGGACGGCACGCCCGACGAGAACCCCGAAGAGGCGAGCCCGCTGGTGAAGGAAGCCGATCCCGAGCTCGAGCGACTGCTCGCCGAGGAAGAGGCCATCGAGGCTTCGGTGCGCGAGCACCACGAGACGCCGCACTTCCGCCCCGGGGACGGTGACTGACATGCTCATGCC
>DASUMF010000470.1:0-4066 GCA_036277835.1 Acidimicrobiia bacterium | reverse complement strand
CGCGTGCTCCTCGACGGTCGGGGCCGAGTGCAGGCTGAGGGGCCCCTGTTCGACACCGCGCTGGCGCCCACCCTGGTGCTCACCACCGACGCCGCACCCGACGACGTCGTCGCGACGTGGCTGGCCGCGGGAGCCAAGGTGCACTCGCTCCCTTCCGCCCCCGACGCAGCCGGTGGGGTCGACCTGCGCGCCGCGCTCGAGCACCTCGCCGGGCTGGGGGTGCTGCAGGTGCTGGTGGAGGGCGGCGCCACCCTGGGCGCCGCGCTCGTGGAGGCCGGGCTCGTCGACCGCCTCGTCGCCTACGTCGGGCCGACGGTGCTCGGTACGTCCGGCCGTCCGCTGTTCGACCTGCCCGGCCCCGCGTCCATCGCCGACGCGCCCCACTGGCGCCTCGCCGGCATCGCGAGCTTCGACGACGACGTCCGCCTCGAGTACCTGCCCGCGCGGTCGCGCGAGGAGGGATAGCCATGTTCACGGGGATCGTCGAGGAGCTGGGCACGGTGCGCGCGATCTCGCCGGTCGAGGGCGGCGCGCGCCTCGAGATCGCAGCCACCACCGTGCTCGACGACGCCGAGATCGGTGCGTCGATCTCGGTGAACGGGTGCTGCCTCACCGTGGTCGCGCTGGGCGAGGGGTGCTGGGCCGCCGACGCCGTCACCGAGACGCTGGCGCACACCTCGCTCGGCGGGCTCGTCGCCGGCGAACGCGTGAACCTCGAGCGCCCGGTGCGCCTCGCCGACCGGCTCGGCGGTCACCTCGTGCAGGGTCACGTCGACGCCGTCGGCGTGGTGCGGGGGCGCGAACCGGAGGCCGACGGCTCGGTCCGGGTGGAGATCGCCGCACCGCCCGAGGTCCTGCGCTACGTCGTGCACAAGGGCTCGATCACGGTCGACGGCGTGAGCCTGACCGTGGCCGCCCTCGGGCCCGACTCGTTCACCGTCGCCGTCATCCCCCACACTCTTGTGGTGACGACGCTCGGGTTCCGCGAGGCCGGCGATCCGGTCAACCTCGAGGTCGACGTGCTCGCGAAGTACGTCGAGCGCCTGCTCCACCCTGCGTCGCCCGCATCGACCGAAGGAAGCTGAGGCCCAGATGCCGTTCGCCGAGATCGACGAAGCCGTCGCCGCCATCGCCCGCGGCGAGATCGTGATCGTGGTCGACGACGCCGACCGCGAGAACGAGGGCGACCTCATCATGGCGGCGGAGAAGATGACGCCCGAGGCGATGGCGTTCATGATCCGCCACACGAGCGGCGTGATCTGCATGCCCGTCGAGGGCGACCGCCTCGACGACCTGCGACTCCCGCTGATGGTCGCCGACAACACCGAAGCGCAGCGCACCGCGTTCACCGTGTCGGTCGACGCCCGTCACGGCACGTCCACCGGGATCTCGGCCGCGGATCGCGCCACGACGGTGCAGACCATCCTCGACCCGGCCACGCGTCCCGACGACCTCGCGCGCCCGGGGCACATCTTCCCGCTGCGCTACCGCGAGGGTGGGGTGCTCAACCGCGCCGGCCACACCGAGGCATCGGTCGACCTCGCCCGCCTCGCCGGTCTCGAGCCGGCCGGCGTGCTCGCCGAGGTCGTGAACGACGACGGCTCGATGGCACGCCTGCCCGATCTCGAGCGCTTCGCCGCCGAGCACGACCTGGTGATGATCTCGATCGCCGATCTCATCCGCTTCCGCCGTCGGCGCGAGAAGCTCGTGCGGCGCGTGTCCGAGGCGCGCATCCCCACCCGGCACGCCGACTTCACCGCGTACGTCTACGAGTCGCTGCTCGACGGCGCCGAGCACTTCGTGTTCGCGCTGGGTGAGATCGCGGGCGCCGACAACGTGCTCGTGCGTGTGCACTCCGAGTGCCTCACCGGCGACGTGTTCGGGTCGCTGCGCTGCGACTGCGGCGTGCAGCTCGACCTCGCGCAGGAGATCATCGCGGCCGAGGGTCAGGGCGTGGTGATCTACCTGCGGGGGCACGAGGGCCGGGGGATGGGGCTCGGCAACAAGCTGCACGCGTACTCGCTCCAGGACCAGGGACGCGACACCGTCGAGGCCAACGTCGAGCTCGGCTTCCACGCCGACTCGCGCGAGTACGGCATCGGCGCGCAGATCCTCGTCGACCTCGGCATCACCACGATGCGACTCCTCACCAACAATCCCGCCAAGCGTGGCGGGCTCGAGGGCTACGGTCTCTCGATCGTCGACCGGGTCCCGCTGAAGGTCACGCCGAACATCGAGAACATCCGGTACCTGCGCACCAAGCAGGAGAAGATGGGTCACCTGCTCGACATCGAGCGCGACGACGCGAACGAGCTCGGCGGCTCCTAGCCCGGCCATTCGACCAGCAGGCCACAGACCATGGGTTCGTACAGGGAGTTCGAGGGCACGCTCGACGCGAGCGACATGCAGATCGCGATCGTCGCGGCGCGCTTCAACGACCACGTCACGAAGCCGCTCCTCGAAGGCGCGCTCGACACGCTGCGCGACCTCGGCCGCGACGACGTGCCCGTGTGGTGGGTGCCCGGCGCGTTCGAGATCCCGCTCGTCGCGCAGCAGCTCGCACCCGCCAGCGACGCGGTGATCTGCCTCGGTGCGGTGATCCGGGGCGACACGCCGCACTTCGACTACGTCGCGGGGGAGTGCGCGGCCGGCATCCAGCGGGTCGCGCTCGACACCGGCACCCCGGTGGTCTTCGGCGTGCTCACCATCGACACCCTCGACCAGGCGGTCGAGCGCACCGGCGGCAGTGAAGGGCACAA
Organism: Acidimicrobiia bacterium; assembly: GCA_036277835.1. GTDB lineage: Bacteria > Actinomycetota > Acidimicrobiia > IMCC26256 > DASPTH01 > DASUMF01. Next base: position 1,307 of record DASUMF010000470.1, on the reverse strand, counting down.
GGGTGCCGAGGCGGCGCGGACCGCGGTCGAGATGGTCAGTCTGCTGCGACAGCTCCAGCAGCGGCCCGCTCCCGAAGCCGCTTCCCAGAAGGATCGATGATGCTCCGTCTCGTGCTGCCCAAGGGCTCGCTCGAACGTCAGACCATGCAGCTCTTCGAAGACGCCGACCTCGCGGTGTCGCGCTCGTCCGACGTCGACTACCGCGGCTCGATCGACGACCCGCGCGTCGACGAGGTGCGCGTGCTGCGACCGCAGGAGATCCCGGTGTACGTCGCCGACGGGCGCTTCGACATCGGCATCACCGGGCGCGACTGGATCGAGGAGCGCAACGCCGAGGTCGTGACGCTCACCGAGCTCCACTACTCGAAGGCCACCGCGCGCCCGATCCGCGTCGTGCTCGCCGTCGCGGCCGACTCGCCCGCGCAGTCGGTGACGGACCTTCCGTCGGGCCTCGTCGTGCACACCGAGTATCCGGAGCTCACGCGCCGCTACTTCGCCAAGCACGGCGTCGACGCCGAGGTGGTGCTCTCCTACGGCGCCACCGAGGCCAAGGTGCCCGACATCGCCGACGCGGTCGTCGAGATCACCGAGACCGGCCGCGCGCTGCGCGCCGCGGGGCTGCGCATCCTCGACACCATCCTGGTGTCGTACACCGAGCTCGTCGCCAACCCCGCCGCCTTCGACGACCCCTCCAAGCGCAAGGCGATGGAGCAGCTCCAGAGCCTGCTCACGGGCGCGCTCGAAGCGCGGGGGCGGGTGCTGCTCAAGCTCAACGTCGAGGAGGCCGACCTCGACGCGGTGATCGCGCTGCTCCCGGCCCTCAAGTCGCCCACGGTGTCGCAGCTGTTCGGCGCCGACGGCTACGCCGTGGAGACCGTCGTGGCCAAGAGCGAGATCAACACCTTGATCCCTGCACTGAAGGACGCCGGCGCCATGGGGATCATCGAGCTTCCCATCGCCAAGATCGTGCACTGACCGACGTGGCGACCGGGTCGAGATCGAGCGGCCGTGTGGTCGCGTTCGACGAGCACCGCGGGCTCGGCGAGGTGGAGGACGCGTCGGGGGCGCGCTTCCCGTTCCACTGCACCGCCATCGCCGACGGCACACGCACCATCGCCGTCGACCGCACGGTCGAGTTCCGGGTGGTCACCGGGCCGATCGGCACCCGCGAGGCGGCCGACCTCACGCCCCGCTGACCGCACGCCGCGCTGACCGCACGCCGCGCTGACCGAGAAGGTCTGCGTCAGGCCTCGCCGCGCATGCTGCTCGCGACCTGCACGAAGGCCATGCGCAGCTGCGTGAGCGCG
>DASUMF010000469.1:0-10005 GCA_036277835.1 Acidimicrobiia bacterium | reverse complement strand
TGCTGTGCGGCCGCGAGCCCGGCGGGACCCGAGCCGACCACCGCGACCTTCTTGCCGGTGCGCACCGACGGCTCGTGCGGTGTGATCCAGCCCTCGGCCCAGGCGCGGTCGACGATCTCGACCTCGACCTGCTTGATCGTGACCGGGTCCGAGTTGATGCCCAGCACGCACGCGGCTTCGCACGGCGCCGGACAGAGCCGACCGGTGAACTCCGGGAAGTTGTTCGTGGCGTGCAGCCGCTCGATCGCCTCGCGCCAGTGGTCGCGGTAGACGAGGTCGTTCCAGTCGGGGATCAGGTTGCCGAGCGGGCACCCGTTGTTGCAGAACGGGATGCCACAGTCCATGCAGCGGCCCGCCTGGGTCTGCAGCGCGTCGCGCGAGAACGGCTCGTAGACCTCGCGCCAGTCGCGCAGGCGCACCGGCACTGGACGGCGCGTCGGGCCTTCGCGATCCCACTGCAGGAACCCGGTGGTCTCACCCACGCGCCGACTCCATGATCGCGTGGTCGCGCTGCTCGGCGTCGAGGCCGAGGCGCTCCGCTTCGCGGATCACGTCGAGCACCCGCTGGTAGTCGGACGGCATGACCTTGCGGAACGCGTCGACCTCGCTCCCCCACTGGTCGAGGAGCCGTTCGGCAACCTCGGATCCGGTGAGCTCGCGGTGACGCTCGACCGTCGCACGCAACCAGTTGCGGTCGTCGTCGTCGAGCGGTTGGAGGTCGACCAGGTCGTAGTTGACGAGCGACGCGAACACCTCGGTGGGGTCGTACACGAACGCGATGCCGCCCGACATCCCGGCGGCGAAGTTGCGCCCGGTCGCGCCGAGCACGACGACGCGGCCGCCGGTCATGTACTCGCACCCGTGGTCACCGACGCCCTCGACCACCGCAGTGGCGCCCGAGTTGCGGACGCAGAAGCGCTCCCCCACCACGCCCCGCAGGTACGCCTCGCCGCCGGTGGCACCGTACAGCGCGACGTTGCCGGCGAGGATGTTCTCCTCGGCGACGAACGTCGCGTCGCGGTCGGGGTGGCAGATCAGCAAACCACCTGACAGCCCCTTGCCGAAGTAGTCGTTGGCATCACCTTCGAGCCGCAGCGTGATGCCCTTCGGCACGAACGCGCCGAAGCTCTGCCCGGCCGAGCCGCGCAGGTGCACCGAGATGGTGTCGTCGGGGAGCCCGTCACCGCCGAAGCGCTTCGTGATGACGCTGCCGAGCATGGTGCCGACGGTGCGGTTGGTGTTGCGCACCGGGTACTCGATGTGCACCCGCTCACCGTGGTCGAGCGCGGGGCCCGCGACCTCGATCAGCTCCACGTCGAGCGCGCGCTCGAGCCCGTGGTCCTGGGCCTTCGTGTTGTACAGCGTCTGGCCCTCGTAGGGGTTGTCGGCCACGGTGAGGATCGGCGCGAGATCGAGGCCGTGTGCCTTCCAGTGGTCGATCGCCGCGCGCGTGTCGAGCACCTCGGCGTGACCGACGGCTTCCGCGATCGAGCGGAACCCGAGCTCCGCGAGGTACTCGCGCACCTCCTGGGCGAGGAACTCGAAGAAGTTCACGACGAACTCGGGCTTGCCGCTGAAGCGCTTGCGCAGCTCGGGGTTCTGCGTCGCGACGCCGACCGGGCAGGTGTCGAGGTGGCACACGCGCATCATCACGCAGCCACTCACGACGAGCGGCGCGGTGGCGAAGCCGAACTCCTCGGCGCCGAGCAGCGCGGCGATCACGACGTCGCGCCCGGTCTTGAGCTGGCCGTCGCACTGCACGACGATGCGGTCGCGCAGTCCGTTCAGCACCAGCGTCTGTTGGGTCTCGGCGATGCCGAGCTCCCACGGCGCGCCGGCGTGCTTCAACGAGGTGAGCGGCGACGCGCCGGTGCCACCGTCGTGACCCGAGATGAGCACGACGTCGGAGTGCGCCTTCGCCACGCCGGCGGCCACGGTGCCGACGCCGACCTGCGCGACCAGCTTCACATGCACGCGCGCGGCGGGGTTGGAGTTCTTGAGGTCGTGGATGAGCTGCTTGATGTCTTCGATGGAGTAGATGTCGTGATGCGGCGGCGGGCTGATGAGGCCGACGCCCGGCGTGGAGTACCGGGTCTTGGCGATCCACGGATACACCTTGGCGCCCGGCAGCTGGCCGCCCTCACCGGGCTTCGCGCCCTGGGCCATCTTGATCTGGAGGTCGTCGGCATTCACGAGGTACTCCGACGTGACGCCGAAGCGGCCCGACGCGACCTGCTTGATCGCCGAGCGCCGGAGGTCGCCGTTGTCGTCGGGGGTGTAGCGGTCGGCGTCTTCGCCGCCCTCGCCGGTGTTCGACTTCCCACCGATCCGGTTCATCGCGATGGCGAGCGTCTCGTGCGCCTCCTTGGAGATGGAGCCGTACGACATCGCGCCGGTGGCGAAGCGCTTCACGATCTCGGCGACCGGCTCGACCTCGTCGATCGGCACCGGCTCCCGCACGCCGGGCTTGAACGCGAAGAGGCCGCGCAACGTGGCGAGCTTGGTCGACTGGTCGTCGACGAGCTTCGTGTACTCGCGGTACACGTCTTCGCGCTTGGCGCGGGTGGCGTGCTGGAGCTTGAACACCGTCTGCGGGTTGAAGAGGTGGTACTCACCCTCGCGTCGCCACTGGTACTCGCCACCGAGGTCGAGGTCGCGGTGCGCGAGCTCCTCGGGACGGTCGGGATACGCGATGCCGTGCCGGCGCGCGCACTCGGCCGCGATCTCGTCGAGACCGATGCCGCCGAGGCGCGACGTGGTGCCGGTGAAGTACTCGTCGACGAGCTCGTGGTCGAGGCCGATGGCCTCGAAGACCTGCGCGCCGCGGTAGGACGCGATGGTGGAGATGCCCATCTTCGACATCACCTTGAGCACGCCCTTGCCCGCGGCCTTGATGTAGTTCTTCACCGCGAGCTTCGGGTCGACACCCTCGAGCCCGTAGAGGCCCTGACGGATGAGGTCCTCGATCGACTCGAACGCGAGGTACGGGTTGATCGCGCCGGCGCCGTAGCCGGTGAGCAACGCCATGTGGTGCACCTCGCGCGCGTCGCCCGTCTCGACGACGAGGCCCACCATCGTGCGTGTCTTCTCGCGGATGAGGTGGTGGTGCACCGCCGAGGTGAGCAGCAGCGACGGGATGGGCGCCCACTCGGCGTCGGAGTCGCGGTCGGAGAGCACGATCACGCGCTTGCCCTGCTCGATCGCGAGCGACGCCTCGCTGCGCACGCGATCGAGGGCCTCGCGCAGGGCGTCGCCCCCACCGGCGACGCGGTAGAGACCCGAGATCACGTGGGCGCGGAACTCGGGGCGGTCGCCGTCGTGGTCGATGTGGATGAGCTTGGCCAGCTCGTCGTTGTCGATGATCGGGAACGGCAGCGCGACCTGCACGCACGACTGCGGCGACGGCTCCAGCACGTTGCCCTCGGCGCCGATCGTGCACGACAGCGACGTGACGAGCTCCTCGCGGATGGCGTCGAGCGGTGGGTTCGTGACCTGCGCGAACACCTGCGAGAAGTAGTCGAACAACATGCGGGCCCGGTCCGACAACACCGCGATCGGCGTGTCGGTGCCCATCGACCCGATCGCCTCCGCGCCGGTGCGCGCCATCGGCGACACCAGCAGGCGCAGCTCCTCGTGCGTGTAGCCGAACGTCTCCTGACGGCGGAGCACCGACGCATGGGTGGGCACGTGGTGCTGGCGGTCGGGGAGGTCGGCCAGGTGCACGATGCCCTGGTCGAGCCAGTCGCCGTAGGGGTGCTCGGCCGCCAGCGCGGCCTTGATCTCCTCGTCGTCGACGATGCGACCCTGCGTGGTGTCGACGAGGAAGATCTTGCCGGGCTGGAGGCGCCCCTTCTTCACCACGCGCGCGGGGTCGACGTCGACGACGCCGGCCTCACTCGCCATGATCACGCGGTCGTCGTCGGTGACCCAGTAGCGGCTCGGACGCAGCCCGTTGCGGTCGAGGACCGCACCGACGACCGTGCCGTCGGTGAACGCGATCGACGCGGGGCCGTCCCACGGCTCCATCAGCGACGCGTGGTAGCGGTAGAAGGCGCGCTTCTCGTCGGACATGGTGGCGTGGTTCTCCCACGCCTCCGGGATCATCATGAGCACCGCGTGCCACATCGGGCGGCCGGCCAGCGCGAGCAGCTCGAGGCACTCGTCGAAGCTCGCGGTGTCGGACGCCCCGGGCGTGACGATCGGGAACGCGCGCTCGAGCCCGGGGATGAGCGCCGACTCCATCATCGCCTCGCGGGCGCGCATCCAGTTGCGGTTGCCCTGCACGGTGTTGATCTCGCCGTTGTGCGCGATGACGCGGTACGGGTGCGCCAGCGGCCACGACGGGAAGGTGTTGGTGGAGAACCGGCTGTGCACCAGGGCGAGCGCCGATTCGATGCGCTCGTCGGCGAGGTCGGGGAAGAACTCCGCGAGCTGGGGCGTGGTGAGCATGCCCTTGTAGACGATCGTGCGCGACGACAGCGACGGGAAGTAGATCGAGCCGTCGGCTTCGGTGTCGGCGGCGCCGAACCGGCCGTCGAGCACCTCGTGCTCACACCGCTTGCGCACCACGAACAGCCGGCGGTCGAGCTCGATGCCGGTGGCGCCGCCGGCCGGGTCGGCCACGAACACCTGGCGGAACCGCGGCATCACCTGCCGGGCCGTCGGGCCGATCATGGAATCGTCGACCGGCACGTCGCGCCAGCCCACGACCTGCAGACCCTCCTCCGCCACGATCTGCTCGACCCGCGCCACGGTCTTCTCGGCGTCGGTGGGGTCCATCGGCAAGAAGGCGATGCCCACGCCGTAGGCGCCCGCCGGCGGGAGCTCGAAGTCGACCACCGCCCGCAAGAAGCGGTCGGGGATCTGGATCAGGATGCCCGCGCCGTCACCGGTGTTGACCTCGGCGCCCGAGGCGCCCCGGTGGTCGAGGTTGCAGAGGGCGTCGAGCGCGGTGGCGACGATGTCGCGGCTCGGCCGGCCCCGCATGTCGACGACGAACGACACCCCGCACGCGTCGTGCTCGAAGCGCGGGTCGTAGAGACCGGAGGCTGCAGGCAGTGCGCTGAACGGGACGCCCGGGGGCGCCGCGGGGTGGCTGGCGTTCGTCATCCTCATCCACAGGTGACTGCCGTACGGTCGGAGCCGACGGCAGGGAACAGGCTCGTGGACGCTGCAGGGACGACGTTGGCCCGGCTGCGAGTCCGCCCAGGGTAGCGGTTGTCCCGCCTGCGCCACGAACGATTCGGAGCGCCGCGGCGCTCACGACCTGCGCTAGACAGACGCGATGGAGCACCGAGCGACCGTCGCTGTGCTGGGCGGCGGCCAGCTGGGCCGGATGCTCGGCTTGGCGGGGATCCCGCTCGGCGCGCGGTTCCGCTTCCTCGATCCGTCGCCCGATGCACCTGCTGCCGCCGTCGGGCAACTCGTGGTCGGCGAGCTGGGTGACCACGCCGCGCTCACCGAGGTGGCGGTCGGCGCCGACGTCGTGACCTACGAGTGGGAAGGCGTGCCGGCGAGCGCGGCGCAGTTCCTGTCGTCCCGCGTGCCGGTGCGCCCCGGCGACCGACCCCTCGAGGTGTCGCAGGACCGCCTGGTCGAGAAGGACACCTTCCGCTCACTCGGTGTCGCCACCGCCGAGTACCGCGCCGTGAGCTCCTCGACCGAGCTCGACGCGGCCGCGCACGAGCTCGGGTTGCCGGCCGTCCTCAAGACCCGCCGGGGTGGGTACGACGGCAAGGGGCAGGCGGTGTTGCGCACGTCGGACGACCTCGAGGCGGCTTGGGCGCAGCTCGGTGCGGCCGACCTGATCCTCGAGGCGCTCGTGCCGTTCGAGCGCGAGCTGTCGATCGTGGCCGCACGCGGTCTCGACGGCGCGATCGTGTGCTGGCCGGTCGTCGAGAACGAGCATCGCGACGGGATCCTGCGCGTGACGCGCGCGCCGGCTGCCGGCATCGAGCCAGACGTGGAGCGCGAGGCCGAGCGCATCGCCACCGCACTGCTGACCGAGCTCGAGCACGTCGGCGTGCTCGCGGTCGAGCTGTTCCAGGTGGACGGCGCGCTGCTCGCGAACGAATTCGCGCCCCGGGTGCACAACTCCGGTCACTGGACGATCGAGGGCGCGGTGACCAGCCAGTTCGAGAACCACGTCCGCGCCGTGATCGGGCTCCCGCTCGGTGACACGACGGCGCGGGGGTTCGCGGCGATGGTCAACTGCATCGGGACGATGCCCGAGTCGGACGAGGTGCTCGCCGTGCCCGGCGCGCACCTCCACGACTACGGCAAGGCGCCGCGCGCCGGCCGCAAGCTCGGTCACGTGACCGTGGTCGCCGACACCGCCGCCGAGCTCGACACCCGCCTCGCCCTCCTCCCCTCGTCCCCCGGCTTTGGCGTCGCCACCGCGTAGATATCACGCGCCAGCGACGCCAAAGCGTGGTGAAGTCGGGGTGGGTCAGGCCTGGGCGATGGCGCCGCTCGCGTGCAGGGCCGCGAGCTCGTCGGTGGAGAAGCCCCAGTCGGCAAGGGTGGCGTCGGTGTGCTGGCCGACATCGACGCCCGGACCCTGGATCGCCCCGGGCGTCCGTGAGAAGCGCGGGACCGGCGCCGGCTGCTGGACGCCGTCGACCTCGACGATCGTGCCGCGCGCGACCAGATGCGGATGTTGCGCGGCCTCGGTCATCGGCAGCACGGGCGCGAAGCACGCGTCGGTTCCCTCGAGCAGCTCGCACCACTCGTCGCGCGTCCTGGTGAGGAAGAGCTCGGTGTAGACGTCCTTCTTGGCCGGCCAGGCCGTGCGGTCGTTGCGGGTCTCCACGTCGTCGGCGGTGATGCCGGTGCGCTCCAGCAGCTCGACGAAGAACGGTCGCTCGATCGGGCCGATCGACACGAACTTTCCGTCCTTGGTCTCGTAGGTGTCGTAGTAGGGCGCGCCGGTGTCGAGCATGTTCACGCCGAGCGCCTCGTCCCACACACCGAGGGCCCGGAAGCCCCACACGATCGCCATCAGCGCGGCGGCGCCGTCGACCATCGCGACGTCGATCACCTGGCCATTCCCCGACGCGCGCGCTTCGAGGATCCCGCACACGATCCCGAAGGCGAGCATCGCGCCGCCCCCGCCGTAGTCGCCCACCATGTTGATCGGCGGCGTCGGCTTCTCCCCGGCGCGCCCGAAGTGCGCGAGCGCGCCGGCGAGCGCGATGTAGTTGATGTCGTGACCCGCAGTGTGCGCGAGAGGGCCTTCCTGGCCCCATCCCGTCATGCGCCCGAACACCAGGCGCGGGTTGCGGGCGAGGCACGCGTCGGGCCCGAGCCCGAGCCGCTCGAGCACGCCGGGCCGGAACGGGTCGATGAGGGCGTCGGCCTGCTCGACCAGCCGCAACGCGCACTCGAGCCCGTCAGCGTGCTTGAGGTCGACGGCGACGGCTCGGCGTCCACGCGACGTGACCCGCTCGGTACCGGCCATCTCGCCGACGCCGACCGAGCGGTCGAGCCGGAGGACCTCGGCGCCCATGTCGGACAACAGCATCCCCGCGAACGGGCCCGGTCCGATGCTCCCGAGCTCGACGACCTTCACTCCGGCGAGCGGTCCACTGGCGGCAGGTCCCATGTGCGAGAGGATGCCATGCAAATAGTCTTCCGCCATGTATCTGAACGAGTTCGCAGAAGACCTGACGCCGCACGACATGGCCGACTCAGCCGAGTTCGCGAGCCTGCGGGAGAGCGCAGCCGATCTGGGCATCCCGCATCCGCCCTCGATCCGGTACGTGTCACGCCAGACCGTGATGCGCGGAATGCGCTTCCACTTCACCGAGTGGGGTGACCCGGATGCGCCGCCGGCAGTGGTGCTGCACGGAGGCAACCAGTCGTCGCACTCGTGGGACCTCGTGAGCATGCACCTCTCGGACCGCTACCACGTCTTCGCGCTCGACCAGCGCGGGCACGGCGACACCGAGTGGAGCAAGGAGCTCGACTACTCGATGGATGCGATGTCCGACGACGTCCTCGCCTTCATGGCCGGCCAAGGGCTCAAGCAGCCGTTGATCCTCGGGCACTCGATGGGCGGACGGGTCGCGCTCACCACCGCGCTCAAGGCGCCCGACGCCGTGCGCGCGCTCGTGCTCGTCGACGTCGGGCCGGAGCTCTCGCCCGCGGGCACCGCGGTGGTCGGCGACTTCATCGCCCACAACATCGAGTTCGACGACCTCGAGGTGTTCCTCGACAACGTCGCGAAGTACGACAAGTTCCGCACGCGCGAGCACATCGCGCGCACGGTCAAGTACAACCTGCTCGTGCGCGCCGACGGCAAGTACGTGAGCAAGGTCGACCACCGGCGCATGGCCGGGTCGCTCGACGACGTCACGCTCGAGCACGTCACCACGATCCCGTGCCCGGTGTTGTTGATCCGTGGTGGCGAGTCGGAGGTGTTGCTGGCTGACGCAGCCGAGCGGTTCGTGAACGCGCTCCCCGACGGCACGCTGGTGACGGTGCCGAACGTGGGTCACAACGTGCACGGCGGGAACACGCCCGGCTTCCTCGAGGCCCTCACCCCGTTCCTCGCGTCACTCGACTGATCGGTCTCGGTCGGCGCCGGTCGGGCGTGCCGTCGCTGTGCGCTCGAACCGACATCCCCCTGCGTCGACGCAGATCGCGCGATCCGACGCCATCCCTCGCGCACGCGAACGTGCACCGGCGTCGGGTGTCGCGTGTCGCGTCGGTCTATCGTCTCGGCAACAGTCGGGAGGGGACATGATGCGAAGGACAATTGCTGGATCGGCCGCGACGTTCGTCGTCGCGAGTGTCATTGCCGTCACTGCGACATCGGCGGCGGCTTCGGGCGCGGCGGTGAGCCCGGATCGCTGGACGCGTTCGGTCTGCCAGGGGGTGTCCAACTGGCTGGACCAGCGCGCCGCCAGTGGAACGCAGGCGGAAGCCGTGCTCGCCGACCTCGCGGCCGGCAAGGTCTCCGCCAAGGCCGCGAAGAAGCAGCTCGCGCAGGCCTACACCAAGGGCGCCGCGACGAGCGCCGCGTTGTTGAAGTCGGTCAAGTCGGCCGGGACTCCGGCGATCACCGATGGGAAGGCGATGGCATCCCAGTACGTCGCGACGCTGTCGGGCTATGCGAATGCGTACAAGACGGCAGCGACGACCTTTGCGCAGGACAAGGCGACGAGCAGCGCGGAGATCGCCGCCGCGGCGCAGCAGGTGAACGCCAAGCTCGCGTCGGACCTCGCGGTCGTGGGCACGGATCCGATCGAGGATCTTCGTCCAGTCACCGAGTTGGCCACGTCGCTGACCGCGGCCTGTGGCGCGGTTGAGACCTATCTCGTGAAGTCGATCGACGCGCCGTGCCGGGGTGCGGTCGACTCGGTGCAGACCGTGCTCGACGCGGAAGCGCGGTTCGAGGCCGCGGCACTCGACTCGCCCGAGGAAGCCGCGGCGAACACGGAGTGGTTCGAGGCCTCTCACAACCTTCGCTCGACGCTCGGTGGATGCAACGTTCCCGGCGTGGCTTCGGGAGGATGCCGAACGGTGCTGCAGTCCGCGCTGGGATACGTGGACGCGGCCAACCGCTTCGAGAGCTCGCCGATCGACTCGCCCGAGGAGGACGTAGCGAACACCGACATGAGCACGGTGCTCGCCCAGCTCGCGACCCAGATCGCGAAGTGCCCGAAATGACGTCGGCCTGAGCGGGCGGAACGCAGCCGCCGACTCGAGCCGCTCGCCGCAGGGGTGCGTTCGTCGTCAGGACTTCGACCGGTACGTCATCCAATGCGTACGGGACGTTTCCGCGGATCGTTTCTCGTGACGCGCATGGGGTCTACGTGGTTCTGGCGCGATCGAGCTTCTACGCGCACGAGGCCTTGATGACGAACGTTGGCGGTGTGCCGCGCGACCTCCCGCCACCGGTCCGCGTCACGGCGACGAAGGCATAGCCGAGCGCGCAGCGGTCTCGTCGAATCGCAGGGTCCCGAACGGCGTCGCTGTCGCACTCCAGGGTGCGCAAAGCAG